>NZ_JAGPUP010000558.1:0-113183 GCF_018069605.1 Microvirga sp. HBU67558
ACTTCCTCGTCGGCGCCGACGACGAGTTCGTTGTCGATGCCGATCTCGCCGAACTCGTTGACGATCACGGCATATTTCTTGCCGTGCTGCTCGGTCAGGATGCGGTTGAGGAGGGTGGTCTTGCCAGCGCCGAGATAGCCTGTGAGGACGGTGACGGGAATCTTGTCGGTCATCGGAGCTTCCAGAATGGGTGGTGTCATCCCCGGCGGCCCGGGAGGGCCGGGAAGGGGATCCAGGCTTCGGGAGCCGACCTGGTTTCCCTTCCCTCGCTGCGCGCCGGGAATGACACCGGACGCCGCAGCGATCAGGGCTTTCAGCTCGACAAGGCCGCGCTGAAAGCCCTTATATTGTGTCTCATCATGTCAATGTAAGTCCCGGCGGGCCCGCCGGGCTCGGAGAGCGCGTCCGAATAGACTCGCGAACCGATCCTGGCGCCGGTTTCCTTGGCGATGCGCTCCATCAGTCGGGCGTCGGAGACGTTCTCCACGAAGACGGCGGCGATCCTCTCGCGCCTGATCTGCTGGATGATGCGGGCCACGTCCTTGGCCGAGGCCTCCGCCTCGGTCGAGACGCCCTGGGGCGCCACGAAATCGATGCCGTAGGCCTCCTCGAAGTAGCGGAAGGCGTCATGGGAGGTGATGATCCTGCGACGCTCGGGCGGGATTCCGGCGACGAGCCCCTTCACCTCCGCGTCCAGGTCGTCGAGCTGCTTGAGGTAGGCGGCGGCATTGGCCTCGTACGTGGCCCTGCCGGCTCCGTCCGCGGCGATCAGGGCGTCGCGGATATTGGCCACGTAGATCTTCGCGTTGCCGATGCTCTGCCAGGCATGAGGGTCGGCGCCGCCATGGCCGTGATCGTGGCCATGCCCGTGTCCCTCGTCCTCGCCCCTGAGAGCCTTCACGCCCCTGCCGGCCTCGATCGTCGCGGCCCTGGTGCCGGAGGACTTCACGAGACGGTCGATCCATCCCTCGAACTTCAGGCCGTTGGTGAAGACGATGCGGGCCTCGGCCAGACGCCGTCCGTCGGCCGGGGTCGGAGAATAGACATGGGCATCGCCGTTCGGGCCGACGAGGGTCGCGACCTCGACGCGTTCGCCGCCGACGTTGCGCACCATGTCGCCGAGAATCGAGAACGTCGCGACGACCTTCAGCCTGTCGGCGCCCTGCGCCATCGACGGTGTGGATGCGGCAAGGGCGAGGCATCCTGCCAGAAGGGATACGGCAGCTCTTCGCGTCAGCATGGGTGTTGGTCCTTCATGAAGGAGGTCAGGCTTCCAGATGCCTGCCGGGCCAGGCGAGCCACAGCAGGCCGCCCTCGCGCCCGAGCACGAGGGACACGACATAGACCGCGCCGGCCGAGAGAATGATCGCCGGTCCCGCGGGCAGCTCCGCATGGAACGAGAGCAGAAGGCCGCTTACGCCCGACGCGATGCCGATGACGATGGAGACCAGCATCATCATGGTGATGTCGCTGGTCCAGAACCGGGAGGCGGCCGCGGGCAGCATCATCATGCCCACCGCCAGCAGGGTCCCGAGCGCATGGAAGCCGCCGACGAGGTTCATGACCACGAGCCCGAGGAAGATCAGATGCGTGGGCGTGCCGGCGCGGCTCACCGAGCGCAGGAAGACCGGATCCACGCATTCGAGCACCAGTGGCCGGTAGAGCACGGCGAGCGCCAGCACCGTCAGAGTGGAGATGGAGGCGAGCAGCAGCAGGGTATCGTCGTCGAGTGCCAGCACCGTGCCGAACAGGACGTGCAGCAGGTCCACGTTGGAGCCGCGCAGCGACACGATGGTGACGCCGAGCGCCAAGGACAGCAGGTAGAAGGCGGCGAGGGAGGCGTCCTCCTTCAGGGAGGTGAAGCGGGACACGAGGCCGGCCGCCACCGCCACGACGATTCCGGCAAACAGACCTCCGATCGTCATGGCCGGGAGGGAGAGGCCGGCCAGAAGATACCCGACCGCCGCTCCGGGCAGGATCGCGTGCGCCATGGCGTCGCCGGTCAGGCTCATGCGGCGCAGCATGAGGAACACCCCGACAGGGCCGCCGCCAAGCGCGATGGCGATCACCCCCACCAGGGCGCGCTGCATGAACTCGAATTCGGCGAAAGGCGCATAGACCAAGTCGAGCATGAGAGGACGTCCTTACGCGACGTTGCGGTGGCAGACATCCGCATGCGGATCGTAGGCTTCGACCATGCGCCGCGCCTTGAGGAGGTTCTCAGGCTGCAACACGTCGGGCGTCTCGCCCCAGGCCACCGGTTCGCGGGCGATCAGCAGGCTCTGCGGGAAGGTCCGTCTGACCATGTCGAGATCGTGGAGCACGGCGACCACCGTGCGGGATTCCGCGTGCCAGCGGCGCACCAGATCGAGCAGATCCGCGGTGGTCTTGGCGTCGATGGCGGTGAACGGCTCGTCGAGCAGGATCACGGGAGCATCCTGCAGCAGGAGGCGCGCGAACAGCGCGCGCTGCATCTGCCCGCCGGACAGGGTCGAGATCGGGCGCCGTTCGAATCCGATGAGCCCCACGGCCGCCAGCGCCTCCTCGATCTTCGTCCGGTCGCGCCGCGCGATGCCGCCGAACAGGCCGGAGCGGGACCAGAGGCCCATGGCCACGAGATCGTAGACCGAGAGCGGGAAGGACCGGTCGATCTCCGCCGCCTGCGGCAGGTAGGCGATGCCAGGAGAGGAGCCCTTCAGGCGGATGTGGCCCTCGAGGGGCTTGAGCGTGCCGACAATGCCCTTGAGCAGGGTGGACTTGCCGGCCCCGTTGGGCCCGACCACGGCGATCAGGCTGCCGGCCGGGATCTCGCCGTCGAGGTGATGGACAGCGGGCCTGCGGCCGTAACCGAGGGTGACTTCGTCGAAACGAATGGCGGCCGATGCTGCGGACATGCGTTACCCCGTCACGCTGAAGACGAGCAGCCACAACCCGGCCAGCACGACGGCCGTTGCCGTCAGGCGCTGCCCGACCGATAGGCGCAGGAGCGAAAAGGTCGGGGCGGCGGCAACCGCCCGATGCTCGTGCCCGTGATGATGATGGTGGTGGCCATGCGACATGGTCCATTACATAGACCGGTTCGAGGGTGATTTCCAGGGGCGTATAGTATTTTATACGCAACCCTCAAGGCTATGGTTTACAAGACCAATCCCGACATTCTGCGTGTTGGCGATTCCACCCTCCTCTTGTCATGACCGGCTTCGTGCCGGCCATCCCGATACGAAAGAGCGCGGCGCCTCACGATATCGGGATCACCGGGACAGGTCCGGTGATGACCGAGGGGCGGACGTGATGGCTCCGAGCCGCCGGGGAGACGGAGACTCAGAATGTCGGATGGTACTGATAGAGCCAGGTCTCGCTCAAAACCTCGTTCTCGTTGCGCAGGTAGCAGCGCATCTCCACCGGCTCAGTCCCGGTGACCGTCAGGTCGAACTGGGTGCGCCAGTGGCCGGGCACGTTGTTGGGCACGGCCTCGGTCAGGATGTTCGAAAACTCGCCCCGGGAGGCGCTCAGCACGGGCTTGGGGATCACGCCGCTCGGCAGCTTGGTCAGGGGCTGGCCGATGAACTCGACCATGAACTTGCGCACGCCCTTCGGGCGCGCGGTGCCGGCCTGCCCGCCGTTGCCGAGACGGGTGGCGACCACCCGGGCGAGCGGCGTCGGATAGGGCTCCTCCGCCGCCCAGTGCATCCGGTAGCGCTGTTCGATCGCCTGACCGGCCCGCACCGGCTCGGACGGCACCCACATGACCACGATGTTGTCGTGGATCTCGTCGTCGGTCGGGATCTCGACGAGCTGGATGGAGCCCCGGCCCCAGGTGCCCTGCGGTTCGATCCAGAGGGAAGGGCGGCGGTCGTAATAGACGCCGTCGAGGTAATGGTCGAAGTTCCGGTCGCGCTGGAGTAGGCCGAAGCCCTTGGGGTTCTCGTCCGTGAAGGCCGACGTGATGATGCGCGGCGGGTTGTTGAGGGGACGCCAGATCCGCTCCCCGGTTCCGGTCCACATGGCCAAGCCATCCGAGTCGTGGATCTCCGGGCGCCAGTCGATGGCGGTGGTCTTCGCCTTCTCCGAATACCAGTACATGGAGGTGAGGGGCGCGAGGCCGAGGCGGCTCACGTCCTGGCGCATGTAGACGGCGCTCTCGATGTCCATGATGACGGAAGCGGCCCGCTGCATGACGAAGCGATAGGCGCCGGACACACTGGGGCCGTCGAGGAGGGCGTAGACGGTGACCGTGTTCGAGCCCGGCTGCGGCGTCTCGAAATAGACGTGGGTGAAGTCGGGGAACTCCTCGTTCTTCCCGAAGACCGCTACGTCAACGGCGAGGCCGCGGGCGGAGAGGCCGTACTGAAACAGCTCGCCGATGGCGCGGAAATAGGAGGCGCCCAGGAAGGCCACCCAGTCGTTCTTCCTCCAGTCGAGCTTGCCGCCCCGCGCCTCCTGGAACCGGAACCCGGCGAAGCCCGAATTGTCCGGCAGCTTCCGGGCGGGGGAATCCGGCGGCATGTCGAAATAGTCGCTGTCGTAGATGATCTCGCGCGCCTGCCCGCCTTCGACCACGTGCATGCGCACGGGCTTCTGGAAGAAGCGGCCCAGGTGGAAGAACGTGACGGGGAACTCGCTGGGGCCGTCGGCCCAAAGGGCCAGATCCGTCTTGAAGCGGATCTTGCCGTGGGCGTCGTAGTCGATCTGGTACAGGATCTCGGGGGAGGGGCTCTGCGGCGCCACATAGGCGGAGCGCGCCATCTCCTGTGCGCGCTTCTTCAGATCCTCAAACGAGAACGGCGCGGGAGCTCCCGTCTTCAGAGCCTGCTGGGCCAGGGCTGCACCGGAAAAACCTTGTGCGGCAAGGGCGGCCGTGGCGGTGGCGGTTTGGAGAAAGCGGCGGCGGTTGATCATGGATGAGCGCATGTGATCTCTGGGAGGACGCACCCCTACCGACCAAGGTGGCAGGATTAAGTCTCTCATAGCCTCTTGAGAAATCTTCGTCAGCGGGCAAAGTTACCCCACACACAGGCGTAGGAATAACTGCGCCATCAGATAGGGAGTACGCCATGTTTCGGAAAGTCATGCGCCGCGCCGTCGGCGCTGCGGCCGCCCTTGCGCTTGCGGGAACCAGCCTGCCGGCCCAGGCCCAGGACTTCATCAACGTCCTCACCGGCGGCACCTCGGGCGTCTATTACCCGCTCGGCGTCGCCCTCTCCAAGGTCTTCACGGACAAGGTCCAGGGCTCCCGCCCCTCGGTCCAGGCCACGAAGGCCTCGGTGGAAAACCTCACCCTCCTGCAGCAGGGCAAGGGCGAGATCGGCTTCACCCTCGGGGACAGCCTCGCCATGGGCTGGGCCGGCGATGAGGAGGCCGGCTTCAAGAGCAAGCTCGACAAGCTGCGCGGCATCACGGCGATCTATCCCAACTACATCCAGATCGTGGCGACGCAGGAATCCGGCATCAAGTCGCTCGCCGACCTGAAGGGCAAGCGCCTCTCCGTCGGCGCGCCCAAATCCGGCACCGAGCTCAACGCCCGGGCGATCCTCCAGGGGGCCGGCCTGACCTACAAGGATCTCGGCAAGGTCGAGTACCTGCCCTTCGGTGAATCCGTCGAACTGATGAAGAACCGCCAGCTCGACGCCACCCTGCAATCGGCCGGCCTCGGCGTCTCGTCCATCCGCGACCTGGCCACCTCGGTGCCGATCGTCGTGGTGGAAATCCCGGCCAGCGTCGTGGACAAGGTGGGCACGCCCTACGTGAAGGCCACGATCCCGGCCAACACGTACGGAGGCCAGACCGCTCCCGTGCAGACGGCCGCGGTGGTGAACTACCTCGTCACCCATTCGGGCGTGAAGGACGAGACCGTCTACCAGATGACCAAGGCGATCTACGAGAGCCTGCCGGATCTCGCCGCCGCCCATGCGGCCGCCAAGGACATCAAGCTCGAAAGCGCGCTCTCCGGCATGCCCGTCCCGATGCATCCGGGCGCGCAGCGCTATTTCGACGAGAAGGGCATCAAGAAGCAGGGCTCCTAAACCCTTCGGCCGATTTACATTCCAGCCGGAGCAGGTGAACTGCTCCGGCTTTTTTGTGACAAGAAGAACAACCGTTGAGGAAGCGTCATGAGCCAGGGAGCGAACAGTTCCGAACTCGCCCAGATGGAAGCGCCGGCTGACACCGTGAACCCGGAACACGGCCTGCCGGAGAGCTTCGGCGAGGGTCTGACGGGCAGGGTCCTTTTCTGGATCGCCGTCGCGTTCTCCACGTTCCAGATCATCACGTCCTTCGGCATCCCGCTCGATCAGCCCTTCATCGCGTCCTTGAACCTCACGCATCTCTGGGCCGTGGCCATGGCGGCCTGGGCCGCGTGGCTGATCGGGCTCGCCGTGCGCCGCCGCCGCATCCTCGACGGCGTGCTCGCCTGGATCGCCATCGCGGGCGCCTTCGGGCTCGTCCTCTGGTTCGGCGGCAGCATGCCGAGCCAGGTCGTGCGCACGATTCACGTGGGCTTCCTGTGCCTCGTGGCCGGAGCGATGATCGCCAACCACCGGTCCGGGTCCTCGTCCTTGCGCGCCGTTGGGTGGATCGTCGGCGTCACGAGCTTCCTGGTGGGCCTGTACCACTGGGCGCTTTACGAGGAGCTGGTCATCCGCGCGGGTGAGCTCACCACCCTCGATCTTGTCGTCGGCATCGCCGGGCTCGCAATCCTCATCTATCTCATCTGGCGCGTCATGGGACCGGCGCTTCCCATCGTGGCCGGCCTGTTCCTGTCCTATTGCCTGTTCGGGCATCTCCTGCCGGCTCCCCTCGATCATCGCGGCTATTCGCTGGAGCAGGTGATCGAGCACATGTCCTTCGGCACGGAAGGCATCTACGGGACGCCGACGCTGGTCTCGGCGACCTACATCTTCCTGTTCATCCTGTTCGGCGCCTTCATGGAGAAGGCCGGTGTCATCGACTTCTTCAACGACATCTCGATGGCGGTGTTCGGCGACAAGCAGGGCGGGCCCGGCAAGGTCTGCGTGGCGTCCTCCGCCCTGATGGGCACCGTCTCGGGCTCGGGCGTCGCCAACGTGGTGGCGTCGGGCCAGTTCACGATCCCGCTCATGAAACGCTTCGGCTTCACCTCGGCCTTCGCGGGCGGCGTCGAGGCGACCTCGTCCATGGGCGGCCAGATCATGCCGCCGGTCATGGGCGCCGTGGCGTTCATCATGGCCGAGACCATCGACGTGCCGTATTCGAAGATCGTCGAAGCGGCGATCATCCCGGCCGTCCTCTATTTCGCCGCCTGCTACCTCGCGGTGCATCTCGAGGCCGGCAAGCGCAACCTGCGCGGCCTCCCGAAGTCGGAACTGCCGAACGCCTGGACCGAGCTCAGGACGAAGTGGTTCCTCATCGCCCCGCTCGGCGTTCTCGTCTACCTGCTCTTTACCGGCTACACGCCGCTCTTCGCCGGGGCCGTCGGCCTGTCGCTCACCGTTGCGCTGATCCTCGGCACGGCCATCGTGGCCGGCTTCGCGACGCCGGCGCTGCGGATCGCCTTCTGGATCGGGCTCGCCCTGCTCTCGGCATACTCGCTCGCCTCGACCGTGACGCTCGTCGTTCTCGTGGTGGCCGGCCTGTGCCTGTGGAACGCCTTCTCGGGACGGGGCCGCACGACCCTGCAGGCCTGCGTGGACGCGCTGGCGGACGGGGCCCGTCAGGCGCTTCCCGTGGGCCTCGCCTGCGCGGTGGTCGGCATCGTGATCGGCACCATGACGCTCACCGGCCTCGGCACCATCGTGGGCACCTGGATGATCTCGATCGGCAAGGAGAACATCTTCGCGGCCCTCGTGCTCACCATGATCTTCAGCCTGATCCTCGGCATGGGCATCCCGACGATCCCGAACTACATCATCACCTCGTCGCTGGCCGCTCCCATCCTGCTGCAGCTCGACGTTCCGCTCATCGTCTCGCACATGTTCGTCTTCTATTTCGGCATCATGGCGGACCTGACGCCGCCGGTGGCGCTTGCGGCCTTCGCGGCGGCCCCCATGGCGAAGGAATCGGGCCTCAAGATCGGCATCCAGGCCGTCAGGATCGCGCTGCCCGGCTTCGTCATTCCCTATATGGCCGTCTATGACCCCACCCTGATGCTGCAGCCGGTGCCTGGGCTCGAGGGGGCGGGCTACTGGCTCGCGGTGGTCTACATCGTGCTCAAGGCGACTCTTGCCATGACACTCTGGGGCGTGGCCTCCGTGGGCTATTTCCTTAAGTCCGTAAGTTGGTGGGAGCGCCTCTGGGCAGCGGTGGCGGCGGCCTTCCTCGTGGCGGCGATCCCGCTCACCGACGAGGTTGGCTTCGTGCTCGCGGGTCTTTTCGTCGGCTTCCACGTCTGGCGGTCCCGCCAGGTCGCCACACCCGCCATCGGCTGATGATCTGCCTGATCGCCGGCGCAACGGTCGCGCCCCTCATGGCGGGCGCGATCACGCTCGCCTGGACCCATTCGGTCGAAAGGATCGTCTGGGAGGAGCATTGGCGCTCGACCCCAGCCGGGCTCGAACTCGTCGAGGCGCGGGTGCGCGGCTCCGGGGCCGGCATGGAGCCTCCGCCAGAGGCCAAGTTCATCAACGGGGTCTGGTCGTGGAAGCCCAGCCTGCCGCCCCTAGCCGAGGTGGTCATGCGCCGCTCGGGCGCGACGGCGGATTGGCGGATCTGCATCGCGGGCGAATGCCGCCCGATGGAGGCCTATGTGCCGCCCGGGGCCGATCCGATCGTCATGAAGGCGTGCGAGGGCCCTTAAGCCCGTCCGGTCAGGGGCTCGACGGCGACGCAGCGGCGCCAGAGATGGACCAGGATGTAGATGGCGAACAGGCTGAACAGAACCATCAGCGCGTAGCCCACGTAGTCGCCGAGCTCGAACAGGCCGGCGATGGCCCACCCGGCGGCGATCGCGACGCCGAAGACCTCCGCGCCCACCAGGATCATGATGCTCATGATGGTGATCACGTTGCGCCAGTTGGTGCTTTTCGCCTGAGCCACTTTTGCCTAACTCCGTTTGCTGCAAAGGGGACTACCCTAAACGCCCCCTCGGGTGCAAGTTCTCCCCGAATCTCATTCTGTCGCGCCTCACATTCAAGAGCCCATGCCCGAAACCCACGTCTTCTCGACGGCCGCCGTTGCGGCCCCTCACATTCTTGCGGCCGAGACCGGCCAGACCATTCTCGCCGCCGGCGGCAACGCGGTCGAAGCCATGGTGGCCATGGCGGCGACGATCGCCGTGGTCTACCCGCACATGAACGGCCTGGGAGGCGACGGCTTCTGGCTGGTCCGGGAGCCGAAGGGCCGCGTCCACGCCCTCGATGCCTCAGGGCCGGCCGGTTCCCTCGCCACGATCAAGCGGTACCGGGACAAGGGCTACGACGCCGTCCCGCCGCGAGGGGCCGATGCGGCGCTCACGGTGGCCGGGGCGGTGGCCGGATGGGGGCTGGCGCTGGAGCTCGCCAGGGCGCTGGGCGGGACTCTCCCTGTCGACCTCCTGCTGGGCGACGCCATCCGCTTCGCCCGCGACGGCTACCCGGTCTCCCGCTCCGAGGAGTGGTTCAAGACCGGCGAGGAGGCGGCCCTCTACGGGGTTCCCGGTTTCGCCGAAGCCTTCCTGGTCGAAGGCAAGAGAGCGCCGGAGGGCACCCAGAGGCGGACGCCGCGCCTCGCCGACACCCTGGAGCAGCTCGCCCATGCGGGTCTCGGCGATTTCTACCGGGGCGATGTGGGGCGGGAGATCGCCCTGGATCTCGAGCGGATCGGCAGCCCGATCACCCGTAAGGATCTCGAGACCTATCGTGCCCGCGTGGTGGAGCCTCTGTCGGTTCGATTGAATCGCTCCACGATCTACAACCTGCCGCCGCCGAGCCAGGGACTGGCCACCCTGCTGATCCTGGGCATGGTCGAGCGGCTCAAGGGGCTCGGAGGCGAGACGCCTGAACGCCATCACGGGCTCATCGAGGCCTCGAAGCGCGCCTTCTCCCTCCGCGACCGGGTGGTGGCTGACCCGCGGAACCTCGTTCGTGACCCGGCCTCCTTCCTGACGCCCCAGGCGCTGGAACGGGAGGCTGCCCTCATCGACATGACGCGGGCTGCGCCCTTTCCCCTGCCGCGCCCCATCGACGGCGACACGATCTGGATGGGCGCCATCGACCGTGACGGTCTTGCCGTATCCTATATCCAGTCCGTGTTCTGGGCCTATGGCTCCGGCTGCCTGCTACCGGCGACGGGTGTCCTCTGGCACAACCGCGGCACGGCCTTCTCGCTCGATCCGGCAAGCCGCAACCGTCTGGAGCCCGGCCACCGGCCGCTCCATTCCCTCAATCCGGCCATGGCCGTGTTCGACGACGGGCGAGTGCTGTCCTTCGGCGCGATGGGCGGCGAAACCCAGCCCCAGTTTCTCAGCCAGATCTTCACCCGCTATGCGGATGCCGGCATGAACCTCGCCGACGCGGTGGAAGCGCCCCGCTGGCTGCTGGATGCGAGATTGCGCGAGCGCGAGGTCGTGCTGAAGGTGGAAAGCGGTTTCGATCCCGGCCTGATCCGCGGCCTCTCACGGCTCGGCCATGCCGTCGAAGAGACGGAGGAGGCCTATTCCGGACGCTTCGGTCATGCGGGCATGCTGGTGAAGCACCCGCGCAACGGTCGCGTCGAGGCGGTGCACGATCCGCGCTCCGACGGCGGATCATTGGGACTCTAGCCGCCTGCCCGGAGACCGTAGAGGAGGCTTCCTCCCAGCACCAGCACGAACGCGGCGGCCAGAAGCTCCAGGCCCGCGATGGCGACGGCGCCCGAGGCTCCGCGTCCGCCGGCGATCCTCAGGGCCATGGCCTTGAAGAAGACCGCGAGCGCCGCGATGGCCCCCGTGGTGAGCGCCGTGCCGAGTGCCATGGCGAAGGTCGCCGCGATGCCGGCCGCGAAGAGGCCCTGGGACAGGGAAAAGACCAGCACGATGAGGGCGCCCGCGCACGGGCGGATGCCGGCGGCGAGCGCCACGCCGGCCATGTCCCTCCAGCCTGTCAGGCGGCCGAGCTCCTGTGGCGGCGGCATGTGGACATGGTCGCAATCCTCCTGGACGGGCGCATAAGGGTTCCGGGCGAGCGCCATCACGCCGAGAACCTTGCCGGCCTTGCGCCAGGTCATGACGGCGCCGAGCAGGGCGACGGCCAGGAAGCTCGCCACTTCCACGTTCATGGCGAGCCTGTTCATGGTGGACGCCGTGGCGCGCAGCGCGAGGCTTACGACGGCCACGATCGCGATGGCGACCAGCGCCTGCACGAGGGCGGCCGCCAGGCTCAAGAGGAAGCCCTTGCGCAGGGCCTTCTCGTCGGCCACGAGATAGGCCGAGATCACGCCCTTGCCGTGCCCGGGCCCGGCCGCATGGAAGACCCCGTAGGCGAAGCCGACGAGCAGCAGGGAGAACAGGGCGGAGCCGTTCTCCTTCATCGCCCGCACGCCGGCCTGCAGGCTGCCGTAGAAGCCCGACTGCACGGACAGGATCCAGGCCCCGAGACTGCCCGAGGGCGTCGCCTCGCGCAGGCCCATGCCGAAGGGGTTGCGCGGCGGCGCCTTGCCGATCGGACCCAGCCACAGGCCGATCAGCCCCATGGCCAGGGCGACGATCGCCACGGCAGCCAGCGCGAGGCCGAGCCGGCGCCACAACGGCGTCCGGCCCGCGCCAGGAAGGGCAGGGGCGTCCGACGTCAGGGACATGCGATGATGGCCCGGTTGGAATATTCGACCCCGATATCCTGAGGCTGGATCGCGCCTTCGTTCTGCAGGATCTGCTGCATGGAGGCCTCGAGCGGCTTGGCCTTGGCGATGCTCGTCACGCAGCCCTGCGGGGCATTGGCGAGCGACACGGCCGTCTGGCCGTCCGACAGGCTGAAATAGACGAAGAACGTCGGATCCTCGATCTCGATGGACACGGCGCCCGAGGGGAGCGCCGGCGCCTTGAGCGGCAGGAAGAACGACATGGCGACCTGGGTCTTCTCCATGGTCATCCGAGCGTCCCGGGGCGAGTCGAAGCTCTGCGGCTTGCCGCGGGCCTTCAGCACCGTGAAGTAATCGAACTCGTTCAGAGAGGCGGCATTCTCGTTCGCCAGGTCCTGGAGCTCCTCCGGGGAGAGCTTGCCGTCGCCGTTGGTGTCGAGGCCCTGGGTCACGTAGGCCGTGTAGGCCTCGTCGAAGGTCCAGTGATGGCGCACGCCCGTCACCTTCCCATCCGGCGCGAATACGATCTCAGCCTTGGCGGTGACCCAGACATGGGGGTGCGCAAGGGCCGGCGAGGCCGCGCCCAGGACAAGAGCCGCCACGGCGGTTTTCAGACCAAGATGTCGTATCATGCATGGACCCTGGAACAGCGACGCTTCCGGCAGAATCCGGATATCGGGAGCGGTATGCGGGTTTCGTGGTTAACAGAGGCGAAACGAAGGCGCGCCCAGCTGCGCATCGATTGACGGGCTCCGGAAGATATGTCAGCATTACTGACATATCTCACCAGAATAGACCGGAACACCGGCAGCGGAGCCATGGCTCCAGGAGGAAACGGATAATGACCGAAGGTCATGGCGCGCTCCGTCACGTCACGCTCGACGACAAATACGATCTGTCCAAGGATCACGTGTTCATCACCGGCACCCAGGCGGTCATCCGCATGCTGCTCATGCAGCGCGAGCGGGACCGGCTGGCGGGCCTCAGCACGGCCGGCTTCGTGTCCGGCTACCGCGGCTCGCCCATCGGCGGCCTCGACCAGAACCTCTGGCGTGCCCGGAAATGGCTCGAGGCTTCCAACATCGTGTTCCAGCCCGGCCTCAACGAGGAACTCGCCGCGACGGCGGTCTGGGGCTCGCAGCAGGCGGAAATCCGCGGCGACGGCAAATATGATGGCGTCTTCGGCCTCTGGTACGGCAAGGGGCCGGGCGTCGACCGCTCCGGCGACGTCTTCCGCCACGCCAACATGGCCGGCTCTTCGGGGAACGGCGGCGTGCTCGCTCTGATGGGCGACGATCATACGGCGGAATCCTCCACCGTCGCCCACCAGTCCGAATTCCACTTCGTCGACGTGATGATCCCGATCCTGAACCCGGCGGGCGTTCAGGAGATCCTCGATTACGGCCTCTACGGCTATGCCATGAGCCGCTTCTGCGGCACCTGGGTGGCGTTCAAATGCGTGAAGGACAACATTGAATCGACCGCCTCAGTCGATGCGTCGCTGGACCGGGTGAAGATCGTCATTCCGGATGATTTCACCATGCCGCCGGGCGGCCTCAACATCCGCAACCGGGACGGCGTCCTCGATCAGGAGGCGCGGCTCCAGGACTTCAAGCGCGACGCCATGCTGGCCTTCGTGCGCGCCAACAATCTCAACCGCATCGTCCTGTCCGGCGGCCGCAATCCGAAGATCGGCATCATCACGGTCGGCAAGTCCTATCTCGACGTGCGCCAAGCCCTCGACGAGCTCGGCCTCGATGAGGTCAAGGCGAACGACATGGGGCTTCGCCTCTACAAGGTCGCGTGCCCCTGGCCTCTCTCGCAGCGCGAGCTCGTGGATTTCGCGCGCGGCCTCGACAAGGTGATCGTCGTCGAGGAGAAGCGCTCCCTCATCGAGGTGCAGCTGCGCGAGGAGCTCTACGGTACGGCCAATCAGCCGCTCTGCATCGGCAAGAAGGACGAGGAGGGCCGCTGGCTCTTCCCGGTGAAGGGCGCGCTCGATCCCAACGACATCGCCGTCGTCATCGGCGAGCGGCTGCTCGCCTATCACAACAACGACGACCTGCGCGGCCGCGTAGCCCGCCTTCGCCATGCGCAGGACGTGCTGGCGACGACCGGCGACGTGGCGACCCGCGTGCCGCATTTCTGCTCCGGCTGCCCGCACAACTCGTCCACCAAAGTGCCGGAGGGCATGCGCGCCTATGCGGGCATCGGCTGCCACTACATGGTGCAATGGATGGACCGTTCCACCGAGGGCTTCACCCAGATGGGCGGCGAGGGTGCGAACTGGATCGGCGAGGCGCCGTTCTCCAAGCGCGGCCACGTGTTCCAGAACCTCGGCGACGGCACCTACAACCATTCGGGCATCCTGGCCCTGCGCTGGGCGATCCACACCAGGACCCACGTCACCTACAAGATCCTCTTCAACGATGCGGTCGCCATGACCGGCGGTCAGCAGCACGAGGGCGGGCTCACCGTCGACATGATCGCCCGTCAGGTGCGCGAGGAGGGCGTGGAGCGCATCGCCCTCGTGACCGACGAGCCGCACAAATATCCGAAGGAGATCCGCTGGCCGGCGGGCATGACGATCCATCACCGCACCGAACTCGACGCGGTGCAGCGCCAGCTCGCCGAAGTGCCCGGCGTGACGGTGATGATCTACGATCAGACCTGCGCGTCCGAGAAGCGCCGCCGCCGGAAGCGCGGCGAGTTCCCGGATCCGGACAAGCGCGTGATCATCAACGATCTCGTCTGCGAGGCCTGCGGCGACTGCTCGGTGCAGTCGAACTGCGTCGCCGTGCAGCCGGTGGAGACCGAATTCGGCCGCAAGCGCCAGATCGACCAGTCGAACTGCAACAAGGACTTCTCCTGCGTGCAGGGCTTCTGTCCGTCCTTCGTGACCGTGCATGGCGCCAAGATCCGGAAGGCCGTACCCGAGGCCGCCGCGGCGGACGGCATGACGTTCAAGCCGCTGCCGGATCCAGCCATCCCGGCCATCGACCGCACCTTCAACGTGATCGTGACGGGCGTCGGCGGCACGGGTGTCGTAACCATCGGGGCGATTCTCGGCATGGCCGCCCATCTCGAGGGCAAGGGGCTGGGCATGATCGACATGGCGGGTCTCGCCCAGAAGGGCGGCGCGGTCTACAGCCATGTGCGGCTCGCCAACCGCCAGGACGACATCCATGCCATCCGGGTCAGCGCGGAATCGGCCCATCTCGTGCTCGGCTGCGACCTCGTGGTGACAGGGACCAAGAAGGTGCTGGCCTCCGTGAAGGAGGGACAGACCGCGCTTGTCGTGAACACGGCAGAGGTCATGCCGGGCGAGTTCACCCGCAATGCGGATTTCTCCCTGCCGACCGAACGCCTGAAGCGGGCGATCAAGTCGGCGGCCGGCCAGGAGGGCGTGTCCTTCGTCGATGCGACGGCGATCGCCACCGCGCTCCTCGGCAATGCCATCGCGGCCAACATGTTCATGCTGGGCTATGCCTATCAGACCGGCCGCATTCCGCTCTCGGGGGCCGCCATCGAGAAGGCGATCGCGCTCAACGGCGAGGCGGTGAAGATGAATCTTTCCGCCTTCACCTGGGGGCGCCGCGCAGCCGCCGAGCCGGAGCTGATCGCCGCCATGATGAGCGAGCTCAAGGCCCCGACGGAATCGCGCAAGCTGTCCGAGACGCTGGATGAGGTGATCGAGCGGCGGGTGGCGTTCCTCACCGCGTACCAAAGCGGGCGGTACGCCGGCCGCTACCGCGTTCTCGTGGAGCGCGCGCGCGCGGCCGAGGAGCGGGCGGTGCCGGGCTCGACCGCGCTGACCGACGCGGTGGCGCGCTCGCTGTTCAAGCTCATGGCCTACAAGGACGAGTACGAGGTCGCGCGTCTCTACACGAACGGCCATTTCGAGAAGCAGGTCGCGTCCACGTTCGAGGGCGAGAACCTGGCTTATGAGTTCCACATGGCCCCGCCGATCCTCGCCAAGAAGGATCCGGTCACGGGCCTGCCCCGCAAGATGAGCTTCGGGCCTTGGATGCTCAAGGCCATGGGCGCTCTGGCCAGGTTCAGGGCGCTGCGCGGCACGCCGCTCGACGTCTTCGGCTACACCCACGAGCGCCGCACCGAGCGCCAGCTCATCCGCGAGTTCGAGGGCCGGATCGAAGAGATCACCGCGAAGCTCGATGCCGGCAATCATGCCGTGGCGATCGCGCTCGCCGGCATCCCGCAGAAGATCCGCGGCTTCGGCCACGTCAAGGAGCGGAACCTGACAGCCGCCAGGGCCGAGGAGGCCGATCTTCTCGCCAAGTTCCGCGCAGGTCCGCAAACCCTGCCGATCGCCGCGGAATAGATGTCCTTCGGCTCCGGCGGATCCGCCGGAGCCGACCCCTCATGGAACATCGGGCAGGTGCCCGGCTTGACGTCTCGGGCCGGGCGCCTTGCGCTCGCACGGGCGACGCAGCCGGCGCATGATGGAGGTCAGCCATGGGAGCAACCGGAGCCGACCGGCGCCTGCGATGGTCAGGCTGTCTGCTCGGGTTTGCCCTCGGCGGGTTCTTCGACGGCATCCTGCTGCACCAGATCCTGCAGTGGCATCATCTTCTCAGCGCCATCGACCCGGACAACGCGCGGTTCCAGGTTGCCGCGGACGGGTACTTCCATGCGCTCATGTACGTCATCGCGGCGGCGGGCCTCTGGATGCTGGCGACATCGAAACGGGGATCCGTCCGCCTCCTGCTGGCCGGCATGCTGATCGGATTCGGCCTGTGGCACGGGGTCGATGCGGTCCTGTCCCATTGGACGCTCGGCATCCATCGCATCCGCATGGACAGCGCCCATCCGCTTGCCTGGGATCTCGGATGGTTCGGGGCCTTCGGTCTCGTGCCCATGATGGCCGGATGGGTGATGTGGCGCAGGTCCGGCCAGGACGGAGACGGCGGACTGCGCTCCGCCACGACGGCGCGCCTCATGGTCGCTCTTCTCGTTGCCGCGGCAGGCTACCAAGCCCTCCGACCGCAGGGCGGCGCGTTCACGACGGCGCTGTTCGCGCCCGGAACCGACCAGGCGCATGTGATGAGAGCCGTCGCTTCCGTCGGCGGGGAGCTCGTCTGGACGGACCGGACCGGCGAGCTCGTGATGATCCGCCTCGCCGGCGCGGCCTCCGGGTGGAGGCTGTTTCGCGAAGGCGCCATCCTGGTCAGCGGGGCGGGTCTGCCCCCTGGATGCTTCGACAATCTGCGCACCTGAGCGGCGCATTCCGGAAAAGACCACGAAGGGACAGCGAGGGCCGCCCCTTCCTGCTGTCGTCGGCCCCGGGGCTCAGCCGCGTGTCGCCTGTGCGGCCTCGACGAAGCTCGTCGCGACCTTCGGCACGTTCGCTTCGTTGAGACCCGCCACGCACATGCGGCCCGATCCCACGAGGTAGACGCCGTCCCGCTCGCGCATGGCGCGAACCTGCGCCTCGCTCAGGCCCGTGTAGCTGAACATGCCGCGCTGGTTGAGCAGGAAGCCCACGTCGACTTCGTTCGACAGGGCGCGGATCTCGTCGGCGAGGCGCTTGCGCATGGCGTCCATGCGGGTGCGCATCGTCCCGACCTCGCCGACCCACTGGGCCCGAAGGTCGTCGTTTCCGAGCACGGTCGCCACGAGAAGCCCACCCGTCATCGGCGGGCTCGAATAGCTGCGGCGCACGGCGAGCTTCAGCTGCCCGAGCACGCGCTCGGCCTCGTCGGCATCGCGGCAGACGACGCTCAGGCCGCCGCAGCGCTCGCCGTAGAGCGAGAAGTTCTTCGAGAAGGAATTGGCCACGAGGCAGCTCGCGCGCTCCGCGTAGCGCCGCACGAAGGCCGCGTCCTCGTCGAGGCCGTTGCCGAAGCCCTGGTAGGCCATGTCGAACACCACGATGTGGCGCTTGGCGATCAGCACGTCGGTAACGGCGTCCTGCTGGCGCTCGTTGAGGTCGACACCGGTGGGGTTGTGGCAGACGGGCTGCAGCACGACGATGGAGCCATTCTCCGCCGCCTCGAGCGCCTTGATCATGCCGTCGAAATCCACGGACCGGCTGGCGCTGTCCCAATAGGGATAGGTGGCCGTCTCGAAGCCCGCGCGCTGGAACAGGCCGTGATGGTTCTCCCAGGTCGGATCGCTGACGAGCACGGTGCGGCCCGGGGTGTGCTTGGCCAGGAAGTCGGCCGCGATGCCCACCGCGCCAGTGCCGCCGAGGGTCTGGATGGTGGCGACGCGCCGGTCAGCCACCGCCGGATGACCGGCGCCAAAGACGAGCTTCTGAACGCCCTCGCGATAGATCGCGTGCCCTTCCATGGGCAGGTATGGGCGCTCGGCGAACCCGACGCGCTCGTGGCCGGCCTTGACCGCGCCCAGCACCGGAATGCGGCCATTTTCGTCCGTGTAGACGCCGATGCTGAGATTGACCTTCTCGGACCTGGGATCCGCCTTGAAACTGTCGTTGAGCGAAAGGATCGGGTCGCCGGCGAAGGGCTCGACCTGTCCGAACAGGGGTTCCGTCATGATCATCTCCAAGCCTGTCGCGGCGGGCAGCCGGCGACTGCGTCGTTGCGCGTGAGGCGAGACCTATCCCTTGCAATGGTCTCTCGGCAAGCGCCTTCGTCGAGCCTCATGTGTCCAGCCGCCAATCCACCGGCTCCAGTCCCTTCTCGGCGAGCCAGGCATTGGCGCGGCTGAAGGGCCTCGTGCCTCTGAAGTCGTTGAGCCGGTTGAGCGGGGAGGGGTGCCCCGCCTCGATCACGAGGTGCTTCGTCCGGTCGACCAGCGCGGCCCGCTTGCGGGCCGGGCCGCCCCAGAGCAGGAAGACGACGGCGGGCTGCTGCGCCGAGATGGCCGAAATGGCCTGATCCACCAGGGCGGACCAGCCGAATTTCATATGCGCGCCCGATTGCCCGGCCTCGACCGTCAGCGCCGTGTTGATGAGCAGCACGCCCTGCTGCGCCCATTTCGACAGGTCGCCCGATTTCGGCATCGGTACGCCCAGGTCCTCCGCCATCTCGGCCAGGATGGTGCGCAGGGAGGCCGGCAGCCTCCGGGAGCCGCGATAGGAGAAGGCGAGGCCGTGGGAATCGCCCGGTGTCGGGTAAGGATCCTGGCCGAGCACGACCACCTTGACCCGGTCGAGAGGCGTCAGGGAGATGCTGGTGAACACGGCCTCGGGCGGAGGCAGCACCTGCGCGCCGGACGCGATGACGGCATCGACCTTGGCGGCGACGGCCTCGGCGCTTCCATCCTGGAAAAAAGGCAGTCGAAGCCATCCGGCGCCCCGGGGCTTGGCGCGGAATTCGGCGAGGGCTTGGCTGATGGGTCCGGTCATGGGAGGGCGCGTCTTTCTGAAGGGCGGGCATGGTTGCTGGGCCGGCCAGCCGAGGCGGCGGCGATCGATGAGAAAGGCATCAGCCGTGCCGCGGAACCGGGCGCCGAGGCCGTCGACAGGATGTTACTTCTGTGACACGTTGCCGGTCTAGGTTCCAGGGCCGTGAGCCATGGTTCCAACCTTCTACGAGGACCTTCATGATGTTTCAGAGCCGCCCTTCCGCTGCGTTTCGCGCCGGGTTTCTCGGATTGTCCATGCTTCTGTCGGGCACGGCCCTGGCGCAGGAGGCCGTGACCATCCGCTTCGTTCAGACCAACGATATCGACCGCATGAGCCCGGAGAAGGGTCGTGGCGGCTTCGCCAAGCTCGCCACCGTGATCAAGGAGGAGAAGGCCAAGGGGAATGCCTTCTTCATCCATGCGGGCGACACCATCTCCCCGTCGCTCCTGTCGGGCTTCGACAAGGGCGCCCACGTTATCGACATCCTGAACCGGATGGGCGTCGACGCCATGACGCCGGGCAACCACGAATTCGACCTCGGCGACGCTGCCTTCCGGGCCCGCATGGCGGAGGCCAAGTTCGACGTGCTCGCCACCAACGTCGTCGACGGCAACGGCCTTCCGGCCAATACCAAACCCGACAAGATGATCGACGTGCAGGGCGTGAAGGTCGGCTTCTTCGGCCTCACCACGGAAGATACCCCGATCGCCTCGAGCCCCGGCACCATCAAGTTCTCCTCCACCATCGACACGGCCCGTGCCAAGGCCAAGGAGCTGCGCGAGAAGGGGGCCGACATCGTCGTGGCAGTTGCCCACACCCCTCTCGAGGTGGATATGATCATCGCCCGTTCGGCCGGGGTCGACGTGATCATCGGCGGCCATGACGAGCACCTCCTGGCCTTCTACGACGGCAAGGTCGCGCTGACCGAGTCGGAATCGCAGGGCAACTACGTCGTCGTGACGGAGCTCGCCGTGACGAAGGCCACCAAGGACGGCAAGACCACCGTCACCTGGACGCCCAATTTCCGCATCGTCGACAGCGCCACGGTGAAGCCCGATCCGGAGATCGAGGCCGTGGTGAAGGGCTACGAGGACAAGCTTTCCAAGGAACTCGACGTCGAGATCGGCATGACGGAAACGCCCCTCGACAGCCGCCGCGCCACGGTCCGCGGGGGCGAGGCCGCCATGGGCAATCTCGTGGCCGACGCACTCAAGGCCTCGGTCGGCGCCGACGTGGCCATCACCAACGGCGGCGGCCTGCGCGCCGACAAGCAGTACGAGGCCGGCCAGAAGCTGACCCGCCGCCATATCCTGGCCGAGATGCCCTTCGGCAACACCACGGTGCTGCTCGAGGTCACCGGAGCCCAGATCAAGACGGCGCTCGAGAACGGCGTCAGCCAAGTGCGCGAGCTCGGCGGCCGCTTCCCGCAGGTTTCCGGCATCGTGGCGGAAGTCGACGTGAAGGAGCCGGTCGGCAGCCGGGTGAAGTCGGTCAAGATCAACGGCGAGCCGCTCGATCCCGCCAAGACCTACAAGCTGGCCACCAACGACTTCATGGCCCGCGGCGGCGACGGCTACCGCGTGTTCACGGAAGCCAAGTCGCTGGTCGATGTCTCGGCGAGCCAGCTGATGGCCACGCAGGTGATCGACTACGTGGCCAAGACCGGAAAAGTGTCGCCGAAGGTCGAGGGCCGCGTCGTCCTGCGCTGACCGCATCGGTCGGCGATCATTGCTGCGCCGGGGTTCCTGCGAACTCCGGCGTTTTTCGTGGAACAGTGTAGCGGACGTGACGTTCGGGCGCATTTGTCGCCGATCTGCGGCGCGATAGTTCGCCTGCCTCTGGTCAACCGGAAAGCGAGACGTAAATTCCCTCTCCATCAAAGGCGTTTGCTGTGCCATTCTGGCCGCGCAACGGCGAATCTCCCACACTAAAGCGATCTCCCCTTGCAGTATTACACGCGCCCTGAATCGATGAGCCTGTCCCAGAAGCGGCGTCGCCGTTCCCTTGCGCGCGGGCGTCTCACTCTGTTCATGGGCCTGTTCGGTGTCGCGTTCATTCTCCTGACCTTCGGCTACATCGCCTGGGAACAGCGCAACCGCCTGATCCAGCGCAACGAGGACGACCTTCGAAACGCGGCCTTCTTTCTGGCCGATCATACGGCCCGACTCCTGGAGGTGACGGATCTGACGCTGAAGCAGACCACCGCCCTCATGCAGGGACAGAGCTGGGATCAGGTGGAAGGCTCGACGGTCTTGTGGCAGCAGATCCACGCGGTTCAGGAGGCGTTACCCTATATCGAGGACGTCTGGCTCAACGACTCGAGCGGACGACTGCGCCTGACGTCGGCGCAATTCCCGGCCCCGAAAACGAATCTGTCCGGACGGGACGTCTTCAATGCGCAGATTGCCGCCGATCAGGGCTTGTTCATCGGGGAGCCGATCCTGGGTCGGGTCACGAAGACACCGACCTTCATGATCAGCCGCCGTCTCCAAGCCGGCAGCGCGGAATTCGGCGGCACCGCGGCGGTCACCGTCTCCCTGTCCTATTTCTACGATTACTGGTCGAAGATCCGACTGCCGAAGGGCAGCCGGGTCGCCCTGTTGCGCGCCTCCGATGCCACGGTCATCGCGCAGCATCCTCCGCCGCCCGATGGCCTCTCCTTCGCGCCCATCGACAAGGCGGCGTTCGACACGGCGCTCGCTTCGGCGAACCGGGCCGGGCTCTATTCCTTCATCAGCATGAACCAGGAGCGTGTCGGAGCCTATCGCCAGGTCGGCGCAATGCCGCTCTACATCAATGTCAGCATGCCGGAGGATGCGTACTGGACGCCCTGGTTCGTCCAGACCCGACTCTATGGGGCCTTCGCACTGATCGCCCTTCTGGCGCTGCTCGCGCTCACGGTGCTGGCGTCCGAGCAGTTCCAGGAGCAGGCCGCCAACGCGGCGCTGCTCGAGCGGCAGGTGGCGCTGCGGACAAGCGAATTGCGGACGGAAACCGCGGCCCTGGAAGTCCTCAACCGTACGGGCAGCGTGCTTGCGGCCGAACTCGATCTCGACCGCATCATCGAGAGCGTCGTCGATGCCGGGATCGAGCTGACCGACGCACAGTTCGGTGCCTTTTTTTGCGGCGCATCCCAGGAGGGAAGCGAGCATTACGGCAAGTTCGAGCCCGCCGGGCTCCGCGACGCCTTTGCCCTCGTGAACATCCGGGAGATCTGCGCTCCGGCGTTCCGGGAGGGCAGGACGGTTCGTCTTGACAATATCGCCGTGGAGCAGGGGCACGACGGCACGCCCTTCACGATGGATGCGACGGCGGACGCGCCCGTGATCCGCAGCATCCTGGCCGTGCCGGTGGTTCTGCGGACAGGGGACGTCCACGGCATTCTCGTCTTCGGGCACGAGAGGGCGGGCATGTTCAATCGCCGCTCCGAGCGCCTTCTGGCCGGTCTGACCGCCCAGGCGGCCATCGCACTCGAGAACAGCCGCCTCTACCGCAATGCTCAGGGCGAGATCGAGGAGCGTAAGCAGGCGCAGACGCAGCAATCCCTGCTGATCCGCGAACTCCATCACCGGGTGAAGAACACCCTGGCCACGGTCCAGGCGGTGGTGGGCGCGACCGCGCGCTCCGCCCTGAGCATCGACGATTTCTATCAGGCCTTCGTCGGGCGCATCATCTCGCTCGCCAACACGCATTCCCTGCTGACCGAAGCCGTGTGGCAGACCGCGTCCCTGCGCGAGATCCTGGAGAAGGAGCTTCGGCCCTACAACGACACCCGGGGCGAGAGAATCGTTCTCGACGGTCCTGCCGTTGATCTGCCCTCCGAGGCGGCCGTACCCATCGGCATGGCGATCCACGAACTGACGACCAACGCGGCGAAATACGGAGCGCTGTCGGTCCCCGGCGGTCACGTGGCCATCTCGTGGGAAGCGGAGCCGGCGGAGGACGGGACCCGGCTCAGGCTCACCTGGGAAGAGCGGGGAGGCCCGGCCGTGTCGGCCCCCACCCGACAGGGATTCGGCTCGCGCCTGCTGCACCGGGTGCTGGCCACGCAGCTCAACGCCAAGGTGGAAACCGATTTCAATCCGACGGGATTGCGCGTTGCCATCGACGCCGTGCTCAAGCAGGCGCGGTTTCCGGAAATGGGCGTCTGACCCAGCTGGCGTGCAAAGCCTGTTTGCAGCCGATCCCGACGATGCGATCAGGCGTCCTGTTGGCGGAACAGCCTGAAACTTCTATCTAAGCGGCAGCGAAAGCGGGATTCGTGTCTCGGATCCCGCGGCCAAGGGGCTATTCATGAACGAGAGTGTGAGTCTGACCGATCTTCGCCAGGGCGTGCGCCCGGTGGACCACCCGGCCGTACGAACCGGGCGGATCGGCGTGCTTCTGATGAACCTTGGCACGCCCGAGGGCACCAGCTACTGGCCCATGCGCGCCTATCTGAAGGAGTTCCTGTCGGACCGGCGCGTGATCGAGACGCCCCGTCTCCTGTGGTGGCCGATCCTCAACCTGATCATCCTCACCAAGCGCCCCGGCCCCAAGGGCCGCGACTACGCCACGATCTGGAACAACGAGCGCGACGAGGGCCCGCTCAAGACCATCACGCGCAACCAGGCGGAGAAGGTCACCGATCACCTGAAAAGCGTTGCGGGCGACAGGATCACGGTCGATTGGGCCATGCGCTACGGCAAGCCGGAGGTTCGCGAGCGCATTCAAGCCCTGCTCGACCAGGGCTGCGACCGCATCCTCCTGGTGCCGCTCTACCCGCAATATGCGGCCGCCACTTCGGCGACGGCCTGCGACCAAGCCTTCCGGGCGCTGATGGACATGCGCTGGCAGCCGAGCGTGCGGGTCTCGCCGCCCTACCACGACGATCCCGTCTATATCGATTCGGTCGTGGCCTCGATGAAGAAGGAGCTGGCGAAGCTCACCTTCGAGCCGGAAGTGATTCTCGTGTCGTTCCATGGCGTGCCCAAGGAATACCTGCTGAAAGGCGACCCCTATCACTGCCAGTGCGTGAAGACCTGGCGCCTGATGCGGGAGGCCTTCGGATGGTCGCCGGACCGGTTCCGCATGAGCTTCCAATCCCGCTTCGGCACGGCGGAATGGCTCCAGCCCTATACGGACAAGACCGTGGAGGCGCTCGCCAAAAGCGGCGTGAAGCGCATGGCCATCGTGGCTCCCGGTTTCTCGGCCGATTGCCTGGAGACCCTGGAAGAGCTCAATGGCGAGAACCGCGAGATCTTCATGCACAACGGCGGCGAGGAATTCGCCTATCTGCCCTGCCTGAACGACAGCGACGACGGCATGCGGGTCATCAACCACATCGTCGAGCGCGAGCTGCAAGGCTGGATCTAGGACTCCAAGCCTCTTTGCGCTAGCGTGAGCCCTCTGCAACGAGGTTGCCCGGGGGGCTCATGCTGCTGAGTGGTTTCGACATCTTCGTCATCGTTCTGGTGCTCGTCGTCGTGGTGACGATCGCCATGGGCATCAGGACGGTTCCTCAGGGCTATGCCTATACGGTCGAGCGGTTCGGGCGCTATTCGCGCACGCTCACCCCGGGCCTCGGCCTGATCGTGCCCTATATCGATCAGATCGGGAAAAAGGTGAACGTCATGGAGCAGGTGCTCGACGTTCCGAGCCAGGAGGCCTTCACCCGGGACAATGCCGGCGTGACCATCGATGCCGCGGCCTTCTATCAGGTGCTCGACGCCGCGAAGGCTTCCTATGAGGTGGCCGATCTGAACCAGGCGCTCCTGGTCCTGACCATGACCAACATCCGCACGGTCGTGGGGTCCATGGATCTCGATCAGCTTCTCTCCCATCGCGACGAGATCAACGAGCGGCTCCTGCGGGTCGTCGATGCCGCAGCCTCCCCCTGGGGGGCCAAGGTCACCCGGGTCGAGATCAAGGACATCCTCCCGCCTCAGGATCTCGCCGGCGCCATGGCGCGGCAGATGAAGGCGGAGCGCGAGAAGCGCGCCGCCGTGCTCGAGGCGGAGGGTCTGCGGCAGGCGGAAATCCTGCGGGCCGAAGGTCAGAAGCAATCGCAGATCCTCGCGGCCGAAGGCCGGAAGGAAGCGGCGTTCCGCGACGCGGAGGCCCGCGAGCGGCAGGCGGAGGCCGAGGCCAAGGCCACCGGAATGGTCAGCGAGGCCATCACCCGGGGCGATCTCGCAGCCGCCAACTTCATCGTGGCGGAGAAATACATCGACGCGATCCGCGCGCTGGCCTCGGCGCCGAACCAGAAGGTGGTGATCGTGCCCATCGAGGCGGCGGGTCTTGCCGGAACCCTCGGAGGTATCGCGGAATTCACCAGATCGGTCTTCGGCGAGGGCGGGGCCGGCGTTAAGCCTGTCCGCAGCGTCCCGGTCGCGGGTGGAGCGGAGCGCTCATGATCGCCGATGCGTTCATCGGCCTCGGGGCCTGGGCGTGGATCATCCTCGGTGTCGTCCTGATCGGAATCGAGCTTCTCGCTCCGGGCTCGTTCTTCCTGTGGCTCGGTCTAGCGGCCGTCGCCACGGGACTGCTGGATGCGGTGCTCGGCCTGTCCTGGCAGGCCGCGGCGCTCCTCTTCGCGCTCCTGTCCGTCGGAGCGGTGATCCTGGGGCGGTACGTCACCCGCTCGAAGACGCAGCCGGACGCCGCGGCCGCGCCGCTGAATCAGCGCGGCCAATCCCTCGTCGGGCGGGTCTTCACCCTCGAGACGCCGATTAAGGACGGCGAGGGTCGGATCCGGGTGGACGACAGCTCCTGGCGGGTGACCGGCGCCGACCGATTCGCCGGCGCCAAGGTCCGCGTCGTGCGGGTCGAGGGAGCGACGCTCGTGGTCGACGATCCCTGATCAGGCCGCGCCTGCGCGCAGCAGGTCGAGGTAGTGCACGAGGCCCACGGGGCGGTTGTTCTCGACCACGATCAACGCGGTGATCCGGGACGCCTCCTCCATCTCGAGAGCCGTCGCCACGAGGGCGTCCGGAGCGATCGTGCGGGGCGTCTTGGTCATGATCGCCGTCACCGGCAGGGTCATCAGGTCCGGTTTCAGGTTGCGGCGCAGGTCGCCATCGGTGACGATGCCCGCGAGGGTGCCGTCGCCGTTGACCACGATCACGGCCCCGAAGCCTTTGCGGCCGATCTCGCCGATCGCCTCGTCCATGCGTGCCCCGACGCCGACGACCGGCAGGCGCTCGTCCTTGTGCATGATGTCGCGCACCAGCTTGAGCCGGGCGCCGAGCTTGCCGCCGGGGTGGAATACCTTGAAGTGCTCCGCCGTGAAGCCGCGTTTCTCCAGAAGGGCGACCGCGAGGGCATCTCCGAGGGCGAGCTGGATGGTGGTCGAGGTGGTGGGCGCCAGCCCGTTGGGGCAGGCTTCCTTGGCCTTGGGCAGGGTGAGGCAGATGTCGGCGGCACGCCCAAGCGTCGATTCAGCGCTCGACGTGAGAGCGATCAGCGGCACCCGGAAGCGCCGAGAATAGCCGATGATGTCGGCGAGTTCCGCAGTCTCTCCCGACCAGGACAGGGCGATGATCACGTCGTCCGTCTGGATCATGCCCAGGTCGCCGTGGCTCGCCTCCGCGGGATGGACGTAATGGGCCGGGGTCCCGGTCGACGCGAACGTGGCGGTGATCTTGCGGCCCACATGGCCGGACTTGCCCATGCCGGTCACGATGACACGGCCTTTGGCGTCGGCCAACGTTTCGACCGCGGCCGTGAAGAGCGGGCCGAGGCCGTTGCCGATGGCCTCCATCAGGATCGTCAGGCCGTCCCGCTCGGTTTCGAGCGTGCGCAGGGCCGAGGCGACGGCCGGATCGGGAGAATGGGGGGCTGGTCTTGCAAGTGCCATGCCCGCCCTCTAACACAGAGGGGCGGGCATGAGGAACCCTCGGCGGGTCTTCGCTTACTTCTGACGCAGCAGCGCCTCGAGCTCCCGCCGGAACTCGGCGGACAACTCCTCGCGCTCCATCGCATAGGCCACGTTGGCCATGAGGAAGCCGATCTTGGAGCCGGTGTCGTAGGTCTTGCCCTGGTACTTCATGCCGAAGAACGGCTGATCCTTCATCAGGCGGATCATGGAATCCGTGAGCTGGATTTCGTTGCCGGCGCCGCGCTCCTGGGTGGAGAGCAGGTCGAAGATCCCGGGCTGCAGGATGTAACGGCCGGAGATGATGTAGTTGGACGGGGCGGTGCCCTTCGGGGGCTTCTCCACCATGCCGGTGATCTCGAAAGTCTGGCCGAATTCCTGGCCGACCGACACGATGCCGTACTGGTGAGTCTGGTCCTCCGGCACCTCCTCCACGGCGATGATGTTGCCGCCATGCCGGTCGTAGGCGGCGATCATCTGTTCCATGGAGCCGCGGCTGAGCATGTCGGGCAGGATCACCGCAAAGGGCTCGTCGCCCACGAGCTCGCGGGCGCACCAGACCGCGTGGCCGAGGCCGAGGGGCTCCTGCTGGCGGGTGAAGCTCGTCTGGCCGGCCCGGGGCTGGTCCTTGGCCAGGATCTCGAGCTCCTTCGTCTTGTTGCGGCTCTCCAGGGTCCGGTTCAGCTCGTACGCGATGTCGAAATGGTCCTCGATCACCGCCTTGTTGCGGCCGGTGACGAAGATGAAGTGCTCGATTCCGGCGGCGCGCGCCTCATCCACCACATGCTGTACCACGGGGCGGTCGACGACGCAGAGCATCTCCTTGGGAACGGCCTTGGTGGCAGGCAGGAACCGGGTGCCGAGGCCGGCGACGGGAAGGACTGCTTTGCGGATACGCTTCATTGATCGGGCCATGATTGAGCATCAAGAGGGAGGAGTAATTTAAGTCAGGGCGAGCAAAAAGAAACCGGTAACTGTCAAGCTTCGGCCCCTTCCAACGCGGGAGCGCTGCCGAGGTTTCATTGTCGCGTGCGCCTCATTGCAGCTCAGGACCTGACTGAACGATGAGTTCCTGTGGTTAAGCTGCAAACATGGGCGGTTTTGAGGAGGACGCCCAGCCGGATTGTCCGGACCCCGGCACCTCGGCACATATGGACGCACTCTCAAATGGGGGAGCTATCAACCGGCTGTTAACCTGCTTAGTGTCGCATTGGCAGGGCAGATCTGTCCTGTTTCCAAGAGCGACGTCCATGCGCCAGCCGCTGTCCCTGGTGCGCCGAATGTCTGGCGCACTCCTTCTCGGTCTGACCCTCACCGCAGGTGCGGCGTGCATTCCTCTTCCCGTGCAGGCGCAGGAGGCCTCCCGGGCCGGGTTCCAGGGCTTCGTGCAGGGACTCTGGCCGGCGGCCAAGGCGCGGGGCGTGTCGCGAGGGACATTCGAGGAGGCGTTCCGGGGCGTCGAGCCTGACGCCAAGATCGTCGCGCTCACGAAAAAGCAGTCGGAATTCGTCCGGCCGATCTGGGATTACATCAACGGCGCCATCTCGGCCCAGCGCCTGAAGCGCGGTCAGGACATGGCGGCCGAGTGGTCCAAGACCCTGGCTGCGGTCGAGCGTACCTATGGCGTCCCGCGTTCCGTCGTGCTCGGCGTCTGGGGCATGGAGACCAATTTCGGCAGCTTCACCGGTTCGATCTATGCGGTCCGTGCGCTGGCGACACTGGCTTATACCGGCTACCGGGGCGACTTCTTCCGGGAGGAGCTTCTCACCGCCCTGCAGATCCTCGAGGGCGAGCACATCGACCGCTCCAAGATGCTGGGATCCTGGGCCGGCGCCATGGGCCAGACCCAGTTCATGCCCTCGAGCTTCATGAAGTTCGCCGTCGATGGCAACCAGGACGGGATCCGGGACATCTGGTCCTCAGTGCCCGACGCCATGGCGTCGACCGCCAATTACCTGCGCCAGCACGGCTGGGAGCCGGGCCTGCCCTGGGGCTTCGAGGTGGCGCTGCCGCGCGGCTTCGACTACCGGCACCTGAGGCAGGACTTCGCCCGCTGGCAGGCCGTGGGCGTCCGGCGCGCCGATGGAAAGGCGATGCCCCGCTCGGGCGAGGCGACGCTGTTCCTGCCGGGCGGTGCCGGCGGTCCCGCCTTCCTGGTCACCCGCAACTACGACGTGATCAAGGCGTACAACTCCTCCGACGCCTATGCCATGGGCGTCGCCCATCTCGGCGACCGGATCCAGGGCGGGCTGCCGATCCAGGGGGCTTGGCCCAAGGACCAGCCCATGCTCGACAAGGATCAGCGCCAGGAACTGCAGGAGCGGCTGGCGGGCCTCGGGTTCTATGAAGGCACCACCGACGGCAAGCTCGGCTCCAGGACCCGGGAAGCCGTCCGGAACTTCCAGCTGCGCCGTGGCTTGATCCCGGATGGCTATGCCGATTATGCGGTCCTGCGCGAATTGCGCGCGACCCGCTGACGGAGTTCCTAACAGGCTCTATACTCGAGGCTGGTCCGGAATGAAGTGGAACCGCCTATGACCCTGGTGCCGATCCTTCGCTGCGCGACCCTCGCCCTGCTTCTTGCCGGGACCGGGGGTGCCCTGGCCCAGTCCGGGTCTTACCAGCAGCCCGGCCAGCGCGATCTGCGGGCCTATCCTCCGGGCTATTATCCGGGAAAGCTCGTGCAGCCCGCGCAGCCTCAGCCGCAGCAGGGCTTCAGCCTCCGGCGCTTCTTCGGAGTTCCCGACGAGCCTCCGCCGGCCGCCCGTGCGCCCGTCGCCCGCCCCCGCAAGTCTGCCCCGCCAGCCGCTGCGGTGGCCAAGCAGGAAAAGCCGAAGGTCGATCCGAGCACCCATGTGGTTGTGTTCGGGGATGCCTTGGCCGGATATGCCCGCCAGGGACTGGACGCGCATTTCGCCGAGAACCAGGATGTGGCGGTCGTGCCGAAGACCAGGGACGTCAGCCTCGTCCGGACGGATGCGGCCGATTGGCCCAACTTCATCAAGGCCACCCTCGATGGCGGGCAGAAGGCCACCGTGGCGGTCGTCATGCTCGGCACCAGCGACCGGCAGGCGATCCGGGAGGGCGAGGAAACCGTCGAGCCCCTGACCGACCGGTGGAAGGAGCTTTACCGCCAGCGTGTCGATGCCATCGTGAACACCTTCAGGGAGCGCAAGATCCCCTTCGTCTGGATCGGCCTGCCGCCGATGAAGAACAGCAAGGCGACGGAGGATCTGGTTGCCATCAACGAGATCTACAAGGAGAGCGTCCAGCGGGGCGGCGGCGCCTATGTGGACATCTGGCCGGGCTTCGTGGACGACGAGAACCGCTACACGGCCGAGGGGCCCGATGTGGACGGCGAGCCCGCCAAGCTGCGCACCAACGAGGGCATGTTCTTCACCCGCGCCGGCGCGCGCAAGGTCGCGTTCTTCGCCGACACCGAGATCAAGCGGATCCTGGGCCAAGGCGGAACGGCGACGGCAGCCGTTCCCAGACCCGCCGACATCACCCCGGCGGATGGGTCTTCAGCGCCCTCCATCGAAGCGGCGATCCCGGCGCCACCGGAGGCCGCCGCACCGGTCACGCTGCCCTCGAAGCCGCTGATCGGGCCCGTCCTGCCGCTCACCCGCCAGGACGTGGCTCCCGGTGGAACGCTGGTTTCGGCCCCGCCGAAGCTCACCGGGGACAGTGCCTACACGGTGCAGCGCGCGCTGAGGGTAGGAATCGCCCCCGGCTCACGCCCCGGTCGGGCGGACGATTTTCGCTGGCCTCATCCGTAGCGATACCCAGACAACAAGAAAGGCGGTTCATTTCGCATGAACCGCCTTTTGCTTGCACGCACGCCGTCGGCTCACACCGGCAGGCTGCTCTGACCCATCAGGAAGCTGTCGATCGAGCGGGCGGCCTGGCGGCCCTCCCGGATGGCCCAGACCACGAGCGACTGGCCGCGACGCATGTCGCCGGCCACGAACACCTTCTCGCTCGACGTCCGGTAGCTCCTGTCGTCCGCCACCACGTTGCTGCGACGGTCCAGGGCGACGCCGGATTCGTCCAGCAGGCCCGCCTTCACCGAACCGGCGAAGCCGATGGCGATGAAGACGAGATCCGCCCTGAGCAGGAACTCGCTGCCGGGAATCGGCTGGCGCTTCTCGTCCACGCGGGCGCATTGCACGCCGATGACGCGGCCCTTCTTGCCCTCGATGCCGAGCGTTGCCGCCTGGAACTCGCGCTCCGCACCTTCCGCCTGGGACGAGGACGTGCGCATCTTGGTCGGCCAGTAGGGCCAAACGGTCAGCTTGTCCTCGCGCTCGGGCGGCTTGGGACGGATGTCGAGCTGCGTGACGGAGAGCGCGCCCTGGCGGAAGGCGGTGCCGACGCAGTCGGAGGCCGTGTCGCCGCCGCCGATCACCACCACATGCTTGCCGGCCGCGAGGATCGGATCGGCGGTGACGTCCTCGTTGCCGACGCGCTGGTTGGCCTGGACAAGATAGGGCATCGCGTAGTGTACCCCGGCGAGATCCTGCCCCGGCAGGTTCGGGTTGCGCGGGTCCTCCGCGCCGCCGGCGAAGAGCACCGCGTCGAATTCATTGTGCAGCGACGCGAAGCTCTTGTCGACGCCGACATTGACGCCGCAATGGAAGATCACGCCTTCCGCCTCCATCTGCTTCACGCGGCGGTCGATGTGGTACTTCTCCATCTTGAAGTCGGGGATGCCGTAGCGCAGCAGCCCGCCGGGCTTCGCCTGGCGCTCGAACACATGCACCTCATGACCCGCGCGGGCGAGCTGCTGGGCGCCCGCCATGCCGGCTGGGCCCGAGCCGATGACGGCCACGCGCTTGCCGGTCGAGATGTCCGCCGGCTCTGGCTTCACGAAGCCCATCTCCCAGGCCTTGTCGGCGATCGCCTGCTCGATGGTCTTGATGGTGACCGGCTGGTTCTCGAGGTTGAGCGTGCAGGCTTCCTCGCACGGAGCCGGGCAGATGCGGCCGGTGAATTCCGGGAAGTTGTTGGTGGTGTGGAGGTTGCGCGCAGCCTCCTCCCAGTCGTCGGACCAGACCAGATCGTTCCAGTCCGGGATCTGGTTGTGCACCGGACAGCCCGTCGGACCGTGGCAGAAGGGGATGCCGCAATCCATGCAGCGCCCCGCCTGCTTCTTCAGGTCGTTGTCGTCCAGCGGCAGCGTGAACTCGCGGAAGTGGCGCACGCGTTCCCCGGCGAGCTGATACTTCTGCTCCTGCCGGTCGTATTCGAGAAAGCCTGTGACCTTGCCCATCGGTTTGCCCCTTAATCCTTATTCCGCCGCCTGCAGGTTCCGGAGACGGTCCATCTCCTGGAGCGCGCGGCGATACTCGACCGGCATGACCTTCACGAACTTGGTGCGGTAGGTCGTCCAGTTCTCGAGGATCTCCTTGGCGCGCGTCGAGCCCGTATAGGTGTGGTGGTTGGTGATGAGCTGCATCAGGCGCTCTTCATCGGGGCCGGACATGTTGGCCATGATGTCGATGCGGCCCTTGGTCTCCAGATCGCCGCCATGATGGTGGAGACGGCGCATCAGGTCCTCCTCCTCCTCGACGGGCTCGAGATCGACCATGGACAGGTTGCAGCGCTTCCCGAACGTGCCGTCCTCGTCGAGCACATAGGCGATGCCGCCCGACATGCCGGCTGCGAAGTTGCGGCCGGTCTGTCCCAGCACGACCACGAGGCCGCCGGTCATGTATTCGCAGCCGTGATCGCCCGTTCCCTCGACCACCGCGATAGCGCCCGAGTTGCGCACGGCGAAGCGCTCGCCCGCGACACCGCGGAAATAGGCTTCACCGGCAATCGCCCCGTACATCACCGTGTTGCCGACGACGATGGAGTTCTCAGGGAGAGCCTTCGAGGCCGAGGACGGGCTGATGATGATCTTGCCGCCCGACAGCCCCTTGCCGACATAGTCGTTCGCCTCACCCTCCAGGTTGAGCGTCACGCCGGCCGCGAGCCATGCGCCGAAGCTCTGGCCCGCGACGCCTTTCAGCTTCACGGTGATCGTGTCGTCGGGCAGGCCCTCGTGGCCGTAGCGCGTCGCCACCTCGCCGGACAGCATGGCGCCCACCGTGCGGTCGGAGCTTTTCACCTGCGACTCGATGGTGACGGCCTCGCCGTTCTCCAGCGCGGGACCAGCCTGCGCGATGAACGTGCGGTCGAGCACGCTGGCGATGGGGTGGATCTGCCGTTCCTGATGACGGATCGCCACGCTCGTGGGCACGTCCGGCTTATGGAACAGCTTCGTGAAGTCGAGGCCCTTCGCCTTCCAGTGATCGATCGCGGCGTTCTTGTCGAGGAGATCGGACTGACCGATCATCTCGTCGATGGACGTGAAGCCCATCTCGGCCATCAGCTCGCGCACTTCCTCGGCGACGAAGAAGAAGTAGTTGATGACGTGTTCCGGCAGGCCCTTGAAGCGCTTGCGCAGCACCGGATCCTGCGTGGCGACGCCGACCGGGCAGGTGTTGAGGTGGCACTTGCGCATCATGATGCAGCCGGCGGCAATCAGGGGGGCGGTCGAGAAGCCGTATTCGTCGGCGCCGAGCAGCGCTGCGATCACCACGTCGCGTCCGGTGCGCAGACCGCCATCGGCCTGCAGGGCGACACGCCCGCGCAGGCGGTTGAGCACGAGGGTCTGCTGGGTCTCGGCGAGACCGATCTCCCAGGGTGAGCCCGCATGCTTGAGCGAGGTGAGGGGCGAGGCGCCGGTGCCACCCTCGAAGCCGGAGATCGTGATGTGATCGGCGCGCGCCTTGGCGACGCCCGCCGCAACCGTGCCGACGCCCACTTCCGCCACGAGCTTCACCGACACGTCGGCCGCCGGGTTCACGTTCTTCAGGTCGAAGATCAGCTGCGCCAGATCCTCGATGGAGTAGATGTCGTGGTGTGGCGGCGGTGAGATCAGGCCTACGCCGGGAGTCGAGTGGCGCACGCGGGCGATCTTCACGTCGACCTTGTGACCGGGCAGCTGGCCGCCTTCGCCGGGCTTGGCGCCCTGCGCGACCTTGATCTGCATCATGTCGGCATTGACGAGATATTCCGTCGTCACGCCGAAGCGGCCGGAGGCCACCTGCTTGATGGCGGAACGCTTGGAGCGTCCGTCGGAGAGAGGCCGGAAGCGCTCCGGCTCCTCGCCGCCTTCGCCGGTATTGGACTTGCCGCCGATTGAGTTCATGGCGAGGGCCAGCGTCTCGTGCGCCTCCTTCGAGATCGACCCGAACGACATGGCCCCGGTGGAGAACCGCTTCACGATCTCCTGCGCCGGCTCGACCTCGCTCAGGGCGACGGGCGCACGGCCCGCCTCGTCTGCCGTCTTGATGCGGAAGAGGCCGCGGATGGTCTTGAGCTCGTTGTCCTGCTCGTTCACGAGGCGGGCGTATTCGCGGTACCGGTCCTGCGCGTTCAGGCGAACGGCGTGCTGCAGCGTCGCGACCGTATCGGGATTCCAGGCATGGACCTCCCCGCGCTGGCGATAGGCGTATTCGCCGCCGACATCGAGCGCGTTGCGGTAGATCGGTGCGTCGCCGAAGGCGTCGCGATGGCGGCAGACGTTCTCCTCCGCCACCTCGTCCATGCCGATGCCTTCGATGGTCGTCGCGGTGCCGAAGAAATCGCGCGCGACGAATTCGGACTTCAGGCCGACCGCGTCGAAGATCTGCGCGCCGCAATAGGACTGGTAGGTGGAGATGCCCATCTTGGACATCACCTTGAGCAGGCCCTTGCCGATGGACTTGATGTAGCGCTTGATCGCCTCGTCGGCATCCACCTCTTCCGGCAGCTCGCCGGCCTCGAGCATGGCCGCGATGGTCTCGAAGGCGAGATACGGGTTGATCGCTTCCGCGCCGTATCCGGCAAGGCACGCGAAGTGATGGATCTCGCGCGGCTCGCCGGACTCGACCACCAGGCCCACCGAGGTGCGCAGGCCCTTGCGGATCAGGTAGTTGTGCACGGCCGCGGTCGCCAGCAGCGCCGGGATCGGGATGCGGTCCGGGCCGACCATGCGGTCGGACAGGATGATGATGTTGTAGCCGCCGTGCACGGCCGCTTCCGCCCGGTCGCAGAGGCGGTCGAGCGCCCCGTCGAGAGCGGCGGCTCCGAGTTCCGCGTCATAGGTGATGTCGAGGGTCTTCGTGTCGAAGCGGTCCTCGAAATGCCCGATGCAGCGGATCTTCTCCAGATCCTCGTTGGTGAGGATCGGCTGGCGCACTTCGAGCCGCTTGCGGCGCGAGGTGCCTTCCAGATCGAGGATGTTCGGACGCGGGCCGATGAACGAAACCAGGCTCATGACGAGCTCCTCGCGGATCGGATCGATCGGCGGGTTCGTCACCTGGGCGAAGTTCTGCTTGAAATAGGTGTAGAGCAGCTTCGGCTTGTCGGAGAGCGCGGAGATCGGCGTGTCCGATCCCATGGAGCCGACCGCCTCCTGACCGGTGACGGCCATGGGCTGCATGAGAAGCTTGAGGTCCTCCGCCGTGTAGCCGAAAGCCTGCTGGCGGTCGAGGAGCGACACGTCCGTGCGGGACTCTCTGGCCTGAACGGGCTTCAGGTCCTCGAGCACGATCTGCGTGCGCTTCAGCCACTCCTTGTAGGGGTGCGCCTGCGAGAGCTGCTGCTTGATCTCGTCGTCGGAGACGATGCGGCCTTCCTCGAGGTCGATGAGCAGCATCTTGCCCGGCTGCAGGCGCCACTTCTCGACGATCCTTTCCTCCGGGATCGGCAGCACGCCCATTTCGGAGGCGAGCACCACGAGCCCGTCATCCGTCACGAGATAGCGCGCCGGACGCAGGCCGTTGCGGTCCAGCGTCGCGCCGATCTGCTTGCCGTCGGTGAAGCACACGGCCGCCGGGCCATCCCACGGCTCCATGAGGGCTGCGTGATACTCGTAGAACGCGCGCCGATCGTCGTTCATGAGCGGGTTGCCGGCCCAGGCCTCCGGGATCAGCATCATCATGGCGTGCGAGAGCGAGTAGCCGCCGCGCACCAGGAACTCGAGGGCGTTGTCGAAGCAGGCGGTGTCGGACTGACCCTCGTAGGAGATCGGCCAGAGCTTCGAGATGTCGTTGCCGAACAGCTCGGAATCGACGGAGGCCTGGCGGGCCGCCATCCAGTTCACGTTGCCCCGCAGGGTGTTGATCTCGCCGTTATGGGCGACCATGCGGTAGGGATGCGCGAGCTGCCAGGTCGGGAAGGTGTTGGTGGCGAAGCGCTGGTGCACGAGCGCGATGGCGCTCTCGAAGCGCTCATCCTGCAGATCGAGATAGTAGTCGCGCAGCTGCGTGACGAGCACCATGCCCTTGTAGACGATAGTGCGCGAGGACAGGCTGACCGGGTAATAGCCTGCGGTGCGCCCATCCTTCATGTCGTAAACGGCGTTGGAGATCACCTTGCGGGCGATGAACAGGCGACGCTCGAAGGTCTCGGCATCGTCCATTCCCTTGCCCTTGCCGATGAAGATCTGGCGGTGCTGCGGCTCGGTGGCCTTCACGCTCTCGCCGAGATCGCTCGAATCGACCGGCACGTCGCGCCAGCCGAGAACCTGCAGGCCCTCATCGGTGATCGCCTTGGTGACGATCTCCTCGACGAGTTGGAAGCCTTCCGGGTCGCGGGGCATGAACAGATGACCGACACCGTACTGTCCCTCCTCGGGAAGCCAGATGCCGACCTTGGCGCATTCGGCGGCAAAGAACTTGTGCGGGATCTGAACCAGGATGCCGCAGCCGTCGCCCATCTTGGGATCGGCGCCGACCGCGCCGCGGTGATCGAGGTTGTGCAGGATGGACAGGCCTTGCTCGACGATCGCATGCGACCTGCGGTTCTTCATGTCGGCGATAAACCCGACACCGCAGGAATCCTGCTCGTTAGACGGGTCGTAAAGCCCTTGAGCAGCCGGCAGGCCCGGATCGCGCACCACTTTGACCGTATCCGCCATCGCGGCCGTACGGCTTGGCACTTGGGTTTCCAGGCTCTTGGTCGGCTCATCGCTCATGGCAGATCCTCACATCCGAACACGTCATCTCGGCATCGGCTCCAAAAGTGGCGCCCACTTTTGGGATCAACCCGATGCACCGTTTCTAGCCTGCGCATGGTTCGTAGGAAAAAAGCGTTCACTTTTCCGCACGAACGATGCGCTGTTCTTTGAGGCGGCTTTTGGGCCCACCGGATGATCGGATCGTCCGGGCGCCCGCCGCTTCTTCGGGTTTCGAGGGGTGGGTCCGGCAGGGGAGCCCGCACCTCGCGGGCACCTTTGGGCTGTCGTCAGCCCAGAGTCGCCCGTTCCGCCCACGTTTTGCGGGCGGCTTTCTTGGTATCTCGTTTCGTTCGCGTCAGGCGAAGCATCAAGAAAACCCCAGGGCGAAAGTCAGGGTGAGCACACCCCAAAAGGGACAGCATGGCTGTCCTAATAAGGGCAAAGTGCCAGAGATCAACGCAGCGCACAAGAGGGTTTAGAAAGATTTTAGACAAAAGTTACAAGCAAACGACTCGGAATGTAACAAAAGCAGCTTTTACCCCATGGGGACGAAAGTCTCCACCGATGGGTCAATGATCTTGACATGTTGGCTGCGATGCAGCGTTTCGGCACATTCCCAGCAGGAGGAGCATCCTGGCCATGCCCAGAACAGGCATTCCCCTTTCCCAGCCGATGCTCTAGGAAGCCGTTCATGAATTTCGCCAGCGACAACATCGTGGGAGCCAGCGCTCCCGTTCTCCAAGCCATCATGCAGGCCAATGCCGGGGCCATGGCGGCCTACGGCAACGACGAGATCTCCTCCCGCGTCAGGACGCGGTTCAACGAGATCTTCGAACGCGAGATCTCGGTGTTCTTCGTCACGACCGGGACGGCCGCCAATGCGCTTGCCCTGTCGGCCGCGGTGCCTCCCTACGGCCTTTGCGTCTGCCACCGCGAGGCGCACATCATCGACGATGAATGCGGCGCACCGGAATTCTTCATGCACGGGGCAAAGCTCGCAGGGCTGCCGGGTGTCGGCGCCAAGCTGACGGCCATGGACGTTGCCGCCTATCTCAGGAGCCTGCCCAAAGCGGTCAAGCAGATGCCCCCGAAGGCGCTGTCGGTCTCGCAGGTGAGCGAGTGCGGCCTCGTTTACGGGCTCGACGAGCTCTCGTCCCTGGGAGCGGTCTGCCGCGAGCATGGACTGTCCTTCCACATGGACGGAGCGCGCTTCGTGAACGCGCTCGTCTCCCTCGGCTGCACCCCGGCCGAGATGACCTGGAAGCAGGGCGTGGACATCCTGTCCTTCGGGGCCACCAAGAACGGCGGCCTGATGGCCGAGGCCATCGTGGTGTTCCGGAAGGACCTGGCGGAGGCGCTCGACTATCGTTCCAAGCGCGCCGGCCAGATCATCTCCAAAGGCCGCCTCATCGGGGCGCAGTTCGAGGGCTATTTCGCGGACGACCATTGGATCGCCAATGCGCGCCACGCCAACCGCATGGCGGGACGTCTGTCGGACGGGCTCTCGCAGCTGCCGGGCGTGCGCCTCGCCTGGCCGACCCAGGCCAACGAGGTTTTCCCGATCATCCCGAAATCCCTTGATCAGGCGCTGAAGGCTGCCGGAATCCACTATCATTCCTGGACGGAGCTGAGCCTGCCGGAGGCCGAGGGGGTCGCCGATCACGAGGTGTTGATCCGTCTCGTGACCTCCTGGGCCACAAGGGAAGAGGACGTGAACCGGCTCCTGGAGGTCGCTTCTTCCGGGGTAGCGCGCCAAGCCGCCGAGTGATTGCCCTATCCCTGCCGCAATCACCCGCGATTCCTTGTCGCCAGAGACCCTTGACCGACGGGGCCCCTCCAGCCCCAGCGGGATACCAAGGACCAGGATCCGACAATAAAAAAAGCGCCCCGGACGAACCGGGGCGCTCTTCGTTTGGGGCTCTGGAATCCGGTTACGCAGCCTGCTTGGCTTCGATGGTCCGGGCGCCGTTCGAGGAAATCGGGATGAGCTTCGGCTTCTTGGCCTCCGGAATCTCGCGCACGAGGTCGAGGTGGAGGAGGCCGTTCTCGAGGGCCGCCCCCGTCACCTGCACGCCATCGGCCAGCTGGAAGCGCCGGTCGAAGCTGCGCGCCGCGATGCCCTGATGGAGCACGTCGGCCTTGCGCTCTTCGGAGGGCTTGCGGTCGCCCCGGACGGAGAGGGTGTTTTCCTTGACCTCGATGGTCAGGTCACGGTCGGTGAAGCCGGCAACCGCGATCGAGATGCGATAGGCATTGTCGCCGGTGCGCTCGATGTTGTAGGGCGGGTAGCTCGGAGCCGCATCGACGCTGACGAGCTGATCGAGCATCGAGAACAGACGGTCGAAACCGACCGTATTGCGGTAGAGGGGAGCAAGATCGTACTGTCGCATGGCATATCCTCCGCTTGAAGCGACATGCAGAACAAGAATCCACCTGAAGAGGCTGGATCCGGGTTAGGGTGCCGCCGTCATGGCCCGCACGATTTCGATGTGGGAGCGGATACGATTGCTTTCAAGAGGCTCGTTTCCTAAGCTCGGACCGCCCTATAAAGGCTAGTGTTTTCGAGTTGGAACCCGCCGTGGAATTCATCACCACCCCCGATAATCCCGTCCCTGGCGACCCCAAGCTGGTCACCGTCACGGCCCGCGACGGCATCAAGATCCGGGCCGCCACCTGGATGCCGGAAACGGAGGAGCCGCAGGGAACGGTCTGCATCCTCCAGGGAAGGGCGGAGTTCATCGAAAAGTACTTCGAGGTCGTGGGCGAACTGCTCGACCGGGGCTTTGCCGTCGTCGCCTTCGACTGGCGGGGGCAGGGGCTGTCCGGACGGCAGGTGGGCAATCCGCGTAAGGGCCATGTCCGGCGCTTTTCGGATTTTCGGCACGACCTGGAGGCGATCCGCGACCAGATCCTTGTGCCGCACATGCCCCAGCCGCATTTCGGCTTGGCCCATTCCATGGGCGGTGCCATTGCGCTGAATGCCGCCTATGAGACTTGGCTGCCCTTCCGCCGCCTCGTCACCACGACACCCATGATCGCGCTGTGCATCATCAGGCGCACCCGCACCTCGGCGATTTTTGCCCGAATCCTGAAATTTCTCGGAATGGGCGGCATGTTCGTGCCCGGCGGGGGCGAAACGTCGATCTCCACCATGCCGTTCAAGGGCAACCGCCTGACCGGCGATCCCGTCCGCTATGCCCGCAATGCCGAGGCGGCGCATGCCATCGGGGCCGGAGCCGTGGGCGCGCCCACCGTCGCCTGGCTCGACGGCGCCTTCCGCCTGATGAAGCGCTTCGCCGATCCGCGCTATGCGGTGAAGATCCGCCTGCCCACGCTCATCGTGGCGGCCGGCGCAGATCCGGTCTGCGCCACGCCGGCGACCGAGCGCTTCGCCTCCCGGCTCAAGGCCGGCTCCGTCATCGTGATCCCGGGCGCCCGGCACGAGATCCTGATGGAGCGTGATCCGATCCGGGAGCAGTTCTGGGCCGCCTTCGATGCCTTCATCCCGGGGTCCCCGGATCCGGACGGGGGGGCGAAGCGCGATCTTGCCGCGGTTGGCTTAACGGCTGAGCAGCTCGACGGCGGCGGCATGGACCCGGCGGTCGCCCGCCGCGACGATGCGCCCGCCATCGGCCGCTGAGCCGCCCTCCCAGGTGGTCACGACGCCACCGGCCCCTTCGATGATCGGCACGAGAGCCGCGATGTCGTAGGACTTGAGCCCGGATTCGACCACGAGGTCGATGTGGCCCGCGGCCAGCATGCAATAGGCATAGCAATCGCAGCCGTAGCGGGCGAGGCGGGCGACGCTCTCCACCCGGTCGTAGGCGCGCAGCTCGTCGCCGGCGAAGAGGCGCGGGCTCGTGGTGGAGATGACCGCGTCCTTCAGGGAAGCGCAGCGGCGGGTCATGAGCTTGCGCTCGCCGCCGGGACCCCGGTAGGTCGCGCTGCCGCCGTCGCCGAAGAAACGCTCGCCGGTGAAGGGCTGGTGCATCATGCCGAAGACCGGGCGGCGCCTGTAGGTCAGCCCGATCAGCGTGCCCCAGGTGGGCAGACCGGCGATGAAGGCCCGCGTGCCGTCGATCGGGTCGAGAACCCAGACGTAATCCGCATCCTCGCGCTCGGCGCCGAACTCCTCGCCGACGATGCCGTGGGTGGGAAAGCTGCGCTTGATGAGGTGACGCATGGTCGCCTCGCTCGCCCGGTCGGCTTCCGTCACCGGATCGAAGGCGCCGCCGCGGGACTTGTCCTCGGTGGCGATCGCCGTGCGGAAGAAGGGAAGGATCGCCTGGCCCGACTGGGTCGCGAGCTCGTTGACGAAATGCGTGAAGTCGATGAGCCCCATGGCTGAGCGGTATCCTCTTAAAGGCTAATGCGGGCAGCCTTGGCCCGGTTGCGATCAGCTTTTATCAAGCGCTTGGCGCGCGGCAAGAGAGCGATTGCGCCAAGGGATATGGCATCGATGAATTTTGCGCCCAGGCTTGGCACCACCCGCTCGGAAACGGCGCTGCTCCTGATCGCGGTGCTCGCCGCCCTCTATGCGGTCAGCCAGTTCCTGCGCAATTCCATCGGCGTCATCGCCAACGACTTGGCCCGAGAGCTTGATCTCTCGGCCACCCAGACCGGTCTCCTGTCCAGCGCTTTCTTCTTCGCCTTCGCGGCGGTCCAGATCCCTATCGGCATCCTGATCGACCGGTACGGGCCCAAGCGGACCATGGTGGCGACCGCCGTGGTGACGGTGGCAGGAACCGTCCTGTTCGCTCTGGCTCCGTCCGCCTCCTGGCTCATCGCGGCCCGGGCCCTCATGGGACTCGGCTGCTCCACCTTTTTCATGGCACCCCTCGTGATCTATGCCCGGCGCTTCCCGCCGGAGCGGTTTGCCGGGCTCACGAGCCTGCAGATGGGCTTGGCCAATCTCGGCACCCTGGCTGCGACGGCTCCCCTGGCGGCCGCGTCCGCCGCCTTCGGCTGGCGCCCCTCGTTCCTCGCGGTCGCAGTTCTGACGGTCGTGATCGTGCTGGCGATCCTGTGGATCGTGCCTCGGGATTCCGACTCGGCCCGGCCGAAGGAATCCTGGGCGGCCGCCTTCCAGGGCGTGGCCGCCGCCCTGAAGGCACCGTCTTTCTGGCCGGTGTTCTTCATGCACCTGACCACCTATGGATGCTTCGCTTCCGTGATCGGGCTCTGGGGCGGGCCTTGGCTGTCGGATGTGCACGGGGCGGATCTTCCCACGAGAGGAAACATCCTGCTCCTGGGTGCCACGGCGCAGATCTGTGGCATGCTGCTCTGGGGGGCGATGGACCGGTTCTGGAGCAGCTACAAGAAACCCGTCCTGATCGGCAGCTCGGCGACGATCCTTCTCCTGAGCGTCCTCGTCCTCGCGCCCCTCGACCGGACCTCCGCAACAATCTGGTTTCCGCTCTTCGGCCTCTGCGTCGCCTATACGCCCATCCTCACCAGCCATGGAAAGTCGCTGTTCCCGGCGACACTGACAGGCCGGGGCATCACGCTCATGAATATCGGCACCATGGGCGGCGCCTTCCTGTCCCAGAGCGTGACGGGCATGCTGATCGACCTCATGGGGCGATCCGACCAGGGCCTCTACCGGCCCGAGGGATATAGGCTCGTTTTCGCTGCCTTGGCGGGTTGGCTGCTGCTGAGCCTTGCCTTCTATGTCAGGGCCATCGATCCGCATCCCAGCAGCCATGCAGATAAGGCATGACAAAAGCCAAGATTTTGGTTGCAATTTGTGCGATGCGGCGTAATTATTGCAGTGCGATATGGCGATGGCGTCGCTTTATCGTAGCCCTTCTTGGGCGTTTCCTCCCTAAACTTCGGGCCGCTGGCAACAGTGGCCTTTTTTCTTGCCCGGACGAGAGTGCGAGGCACGGTGCGCCGATGCGGACCTAGTTGCCTGTCAGCGGGATATGCGCGTCGGGATCACTCCGCCGCAATGGACCGAATCGTCAGCTCACCCTCGATCTCCGAGATGACCTGGGCGAAGGCCTGCGTCAGGTCATCCGCCAGGACGGCGAAGCCGGGTTTTCTCTGCATGCTGCGCTCGTCCATGTAGAGCGCCCGGTTGATTTCGATCTGGAGCGCATGGCGCCCGAGAGCGGGCTCCCCGTAATGTTCGGTGATGAAGCCGCCCGCGTAGGGCTTGTTGCGGAGGACGGTGTAGCCGCGTCCCCTGAGCGCTGCTTCCACAAGGTCGACCAGCAGGGTGGCGCAGCTCGTGCCGTAGCGATCGCCCAGGACGATATCGGCCTTGGCTCCGTCCTCGCGGCTGACGCTGGAGGAGGGCATGGAATGACAGTCGATCAGGACCGCGTGGCCGAAATGCTGGGACGTATGGCGGACGAGGTGTCGCAGGGTCCGGTGATACGGCTTGTAGAGCCATTCGATCCGCTGCAGGGCCTCCTCCACGTGAAGGCGCGTGCGGTAGATCTCCTGCCCGTCGGCCACGATGCGCGGAATGGTCCCCAGCCCTCCGGCCACCCGCATGGAGCGGGTATTGCTGAAGGGCGGCAGGCGGCCGTCGAACATGCGGGAATCGAGTTCGTAGGGTTCCCGATTCAGGTCCAGATAGGCCCGGGGGAAGCGGGCGGTCATGAGAGGAGCCCCGAGTTCGGTCATCGCGGCGAACAGCTCGTCCACGAAGGCGTCTTCGGATCGCCTCAGAGCGATGGCGTCGAGCCTGGACGCGGCTAAGAAGGCGGCCGGATAGACGGCTCCCGCATGCGGCACGTTGAACACGAAGGGGATCGTCTGGGCCGAAGGCTCGGTGACGATGAAGGGAGGGTCGAACTCATCGACGATGGCTGGCCGCATCAGAAATCTTGGCTGTGTTGGAAGGAAGCGGATCGTCGCGCTAGTGTAAGGCAGCCCCGCCGCCTGTCCATGACAATATCGTAGCAAGGCTGCGTCGTACTTTCACGGCTTGTTTACCCTCGATCCGTCATGAAGGGCGTAAGACCATCCGCCACGATTCGGGATTGGCAACCGATGAAGATCCTTCTTGCCGAAGACGACAACGACATGCGCCGCTTCCTCGTGAAGGCGCTCGAGAACGCAGGCTACGACGTCGCCTCGTTCGACAACGGCCTATCCGCCTATAACCGCCTGCGCGAGGAACCTTTCGAGCTCCTGCTGACGGACATCGTCATGCCGGAGATGGACGGGATCGAGCTGGCCCGCAAGGCCACCGAGCTCGACCCGGAGATCAAGGTGATGTTCATCACCGGCTTCGCGGCCGTTGCGCTCAACCCGGATTCCCAGGCCCCGCGGGACGCCAAGGTCCTGTCGAAGCCGTTCCATCTGCGCGACCTGGTGAGCGAAGTCGATAAAATGATGGCTGCCTAAAAAAGGGCGGCCTTCAGGCTTGCGCCAGAGCCCGCTTGTGGGTATATCGCCCCCACAGCCGAAGCGGGACGTCAAAATCACCGTTTCCCGGGCGCGTAGCTCAGCGGGAGAGCACTACGTTGACATCGTAGGGGTCGCTGGTTCGATCCCAGCCGCGCCCACCATTTTCTTTTTTCCGGCCTTCCCGAGGGGCCGCAGGAGACCGGATATGAAGATCCGTAACTCGTTGAAGTCGATCCGCGGCCGCCACCGCGACAACCAGCTGGTTCGTCGCAAGGGCCGGGTCTACATCATCAACAAGACCCAGAAGCGCTACAAGGCTCGCCAGGGCTAAGTTCGCTGCGGCAATGCCGCACACGAGAATCTGAATTGACCGCGCATGCCGGGATCCTAAAATCCCGGCATGCGCTTTTTCGCGTCCATACTGATCTTATCCCTGAGCTTCGCGTCCTACACGGCCGGTGCGCAGGAGCCCGCACGTCCCAAGGATCCGAGGGAGCAGGCCCAGCCGCCTCAGGCGCGTCCCCGGGCTTCCACCCTGGACGAACTCTTCGAACGCCTGGGCAAGGCCCAGACCGAGCGTGAGGCGGAAGGCATCTCGTCCCTGATCGAGCGGCGCTTCGCCCGTTCGGGCTCCGATACGGCGGATCTTCTCCTGAACCGCGCGGCCGAGGCCTTCGGCAAGAAGGATTATCCGCTCGCCATCGAACTGATCGACCGGGTCCTGGTGCTTCAGCCCAACTGGGCGGAGGCCTGGTACAAGCGGGCGACGGTCTTCTACCAGCTCGACGACCCGGTCGGCGCCATGGCCGATCTTCACCGGGCGCTGAAGATCGAGCCGCGCCATTTCAATGCCTGGACCGGGCTCGGCCATATCCTCATGGCGTCCGACGACAAGGCGAGGGCCCTCGACGCCTATCGGAAGGTGCTCGCGATCAATCCTCAGATGTCCGACGTGAAGACCATCGTGAACCGTCTCGGCCCGGAGGTTGACGGGCAGGATCTCTAAAGCCACGTAGCAGGGATGTCCCTGCTTCTCGTTCCTCTGGTCCCGCTCGCGCTCCTCGTCCTGGGAGCCGCCTTCACCTACGCCTATGCCTGGGCCATCGAACGGCGGTATCCGCCGACCGGCCGGTTCATCGCGGTCGACGGCCGCCGGCTCCATTACCGGGAGGAGGGGCCGAAGGGCGAGCCGCTCGGGACCGTCGTCCTGTTGCACGGCGCCTCGTCCAATCTCGTCGAATCCATGCTGGGAATCGGTGGGTCCCTCTCGGATCGCTATCGCGTCCTCGCCTTCGACCGTCCCGGCCATGGCTGGAGCGAACGCGGACAGGGCCTGAGCGAAGCGGAGCCTGCCCGGCAGGCGGCGCTCATCGCGGGGGCCTTGAGTCAGCTCGCTGTGCGCGACGCCGTCATCGTCGGGCATTCCTGGTCGGGCACGATCGTGCCGCATTTCGCCCTCGACCATGCCGACGTGACCGGAGCGATCCTGGTCCTGTCCGGCATCACGTCGCCCTGGCCCGGCGGCTATATCGGCTGGTACCGGCGCCTGATCGATTCCCGGGCGGGCTGGCTTCTGCTGCGCACCCTGGCCGTGCCGGTACTCCTCGTGCTCCGGCCCTCGATGAAGAGAAAGACGTTCTGGCCCCAATCAGCCCCGAAAGGCATCGTGAGGAAAGGCTTCATTCCGCTTGCCTTCCGGCCTCGCGCCTACGAGGCCAACATGCAGGACTTCGCCGTCATGTACCATGCGGTCCTGCGGCAGAGCGCGCGCTACCGAGACATCCGCGTGCCCGTGACCGTGGTGGCGGGCGACCGGGACGAGATCGTGTGGACGGACCTTCACAGCCTGTCCTTTGCCCGGGAGGTGCCGGGCGCGCAGCTGATCGTGATGCCGGGGATCGGCCATATGCCGCAATACGCCGATCAGAGAACGGTCCTGGAAGCCATCGAGGCCCTGGCCGACCGCGTCGCGCCGGCCAGGGTCGGGGCAGATCAGGCCTGAGCGGCGTGTTCCTGGTTGACGAAGGCGATGCGCACCATGTTGGTGGCGCCGGGTGTCCCGAAGGGCATGCCGGCCACGACGATGATGCGATCGCCAACGGTCGAATAGCCCTCGCGCAGGGCGAACTTGCAGGCGCGGAACGCCATGTCGTCGATGTCGCTGGCATCCTTCGTGCGGATCGAGTGAACGCCCCAGACCAGCGCCAGGCGCCGTGCCGTGTTCACGCTGGGTGTGAGCGCGACGACCGTGGAGTTCGGCCGCTCGCGGGCGATGCGGAAGGCGGTCGAGCCGGAGAAGGTCCAAGCGGCCACCGTCTTGATGTTGAGGGTGTCGGCGATCTGGTGCGAGGCTGCCGCGATGGCGTCCGATCCGGTGGCCTCCGGTTCCGCGTTGAGGGTGCGCATGATCGACCAGTAGTTCTGGTCCTGCTCAACCTCCTCGGCGATCCGGCTCATGGTGGCGACCGCGTCGATCGGGTACTGGCCCGAGGCGCTTTCCGCCGAGAGCATCACGGCATCGGCGCCGTCGTAGACGGCGGTGGCCACGTCGGAGACCTCGGCCCGGGTCGGCACCGGCGAGGTGATCATCGATTCCAGCATCTGGGTCGCCACCACCACGGGCTTGCCGAGGCGGCGGGCCGTGCGGACGATGCGCTTCTGGATGCCGGGCACCTTTTCCAGCGGCATCTCGACGCCGAGATCGCCGCGGGCGACCATGACCGCATCAGAGATCTCCATGATCTCGTCGAGGCGCGCGATGGCCTGCGGCTTCTCGAGCTTGGACATCACGAGGGCGCGCCCGCGCGCGACCTTCTTCACCTCGGCGACGTCCTCGGGGCGCTGCACGAAGGAGAGCGCGATCCAGTCGACGCCGGCATCGAGCGCCGCTTCGAGATCAGAGCGGTCCTTGTCGGTCATGGCCGCGACCGGGATCGTGGTGTCGGGCAGGCTCACGCCCTTGCGGTTCGAGATCTTGCCCGCGACCTCGACCGAGGTGGTGGCCGATCCCTTCTTCACGCTTTTCACCCGCAGCCGCAGCTTACCGTCGTCGATCAGCACCGTGTGGCCGGGCTCGAGGGAGGACAGGATCTCGGGATGGGGCAGGTGCACGCGGTCCTTGGTGCCCGGCGTCTTGTCGGCGTCGAGAATGAAGGTCTGGCCCGGCACCAGCATGGCGCTGTCACCCTCGAAGGCTCCCACGCGCAGCTTCGGACCCTGCAGGTCGGCGAGGATCGCGATGGGACGCTTGAACTTGGCCTCGATGGAACGGATCATCTCGACCCGCTCCTTCAGCTTCTCGCGGGGCAGATGGCTCATGTTCAAACGGAAGACGTCGGCGCCGGCCTGGAACAGCTTGGCGATCATCTCCGGGTTCTCGGACGCCGGTCCCAGGGTTGCAAGGATCTTGGTGCGCCTCTCGCGTCTCATCGTCATGGCCCCCCTGGCCGGTTCGTTTCGGTGAGCTGGATCGTCCAGCTCTTCTGTTCACCTGTATCGACTTCGAAAAAGCCGCTGCGGTCAAAGCCTCGGGCGAGGCAGTCCTCCGTGCCACGGATCGTGAACTCACGCTCCCTGGTGCACATGAAGGAGCGTCCGCTCCACTCGCCGCCCCGGTCGTAATCGATGGCATAGATATAGTAAAAGCGTCCGCCGAGCTGGCCCTTGAGCAGGGTCTCGCAGCCGCGGGCGTTGAGATTCCACCAGCCCTCCGTCACCCATCCCTGCGCATCCCGGTAACCGAGCGCGATGCCGATTCGGCTCGGCGTCATGTTGCACAGACGCAGGTCCGCTTTGGCGGGCGCTGCCGCGAGAAGGCAGCCGCCGACGAGAAATGTTGCGAGCGCAAGGCTTCGCCGCCAGCGGGGAGACGATGTGAGAGAAGCGGCCTTCATGGGTGCGGTATGGTCGAATCGAAAGGAATGAAATCGCACAATGCGGTGAGAACTATGTCGAATCGTTGTCGGCCAGAAGATCAGCGGGAGCAAGAGTTTACAGCAGGGCTGCTGCAGATTTTGCAGGCTTCATGGCCTTTACGACACGACGAGGCGGCTTGGAGAGGGCCTTTGCCCTCCATTCGAAGGGGGCTCGGGATCTCATCCACCGGGTGTATCGGCCTTGGGTCTGGCGATCCAGATCCCAAACAGGATCAGAGCGCCGCCCAAGCTCTGGACCGGGGTCAGCGCCTCGCCGAGAATCGCCCAGCCGAACACGGCTGCGGCGATCGCCTCCAGGAAGATCACCAGCGACGAGAAGACGGCCGGTAGCCGCCCGAGCGCAATGGCGAGCAGTCCCTGGCCGCCTGCATGGCTGACATAGGACATGGCGAGAAGGGCCGCGATGCCCTGCGCGGTCCGCGGCACCACCCGCGTGTCGAAGAGAAGCGCGACGACGAGAAGGATCGCCGAGGTGATCAGCCCGGCTTCGAAGGTCACCTGCGCGGCGCCCGCCGTCTTGCGCGCCCGGCTCGCGGCCAGGAAATAGAGGCCGAAGAAGAAGGCCGTGGCGAGCCCGTAGAGATCGCCTTCGATCCGCGCGGAATCCGCCTGGAGGCTCTGGCCGATCAGGGCAGCACCGCCCAGAAGGCACAGGGCGAGACCCATGAAGGTTCCCCGCGACACCTGCTGCCGGAGCACGAGCCAGACGATCAGCACGACGAAGAGCGGGGCCATGGTGGCGAAGAAGGTCGCGTTCGCCACCGTGGTCTTGAGAATCGCCAGGTGCCAGAAGAGCAGGTCCCCGGCGAATACGATGCCGCCGAAGACGCTCGCCTTCGAAAATCGGACCTTCGGGGCGCCGGCGGGCGCGCGCCTTTCCTCGATTCGCATCCAGGCATAGAGCAGGGGCAGGCAGAGCGAGACGCGCCAGAACGCGCTGGCGAACGGCCCCACATCGGCCGGCACCCCGTCCATGCCGGCGGAGGCGAACCGCACGAAAATCGGGGAAATCCCCATGGCGACGGCGCCGAGACACAGAGCGGCAAAAGCGCGGGCGACGCCCGGCTCGAGCCGGGCCGTTGTGGATGGGACAGCCATGAAGGTCGTGAAAGTGTGTTGCGCGGAAGGTCGCGTTGTCAGGGTTGGAGGGGCAGGGTAAGGCTTTTCCTCCGCCGTTCAATCCACCTTGTCTGAAATCCGTTCCTCGCCATGTCCGCCTCCGCCGCGCTCAAGCTCGACGATCCCCGTCTGGAGCCCTGTCCCGTCGAGACCATCCCAGGCTCCATCGAGACCGGAATCCTGATCCTGTGCGACCACGCGTCCAACGCGGTACCGCCGGATCTCGGCGATCTCGGCCTCCCAGCCTCCGAGTTCGAGCGCCACATTGCCTATGATATCGGGGCCGCGGCCGTCACCCGGTCGCTCGCCCGCCGCCTGGGCGCACCGGCCATCCTGACCCGGATCTCGCGCCTCGTCATCGATCCCAACCGGGGCCGGGACGATCCGACCCTTGTCATGCGCCTGTCCGACGGCGCGGTGGTGCCGGGCAACGCCCGGGTGGACGAGACCGAGGTGCAAAGGCGCATCGCCCGGTTCTACGATCCTTACGACGACGCCATCGCGGATGCGATCCACAAGGCCACGGCGGCGGGCCACCCGCCTGTCGTCGTGACCGTCCACAGCTTCACGCCCGTCTGGCGCGGCTGGCCTCGGCCCTGGCATGTGGGAATCCTGTGGGACGCGGACGACCGCTTCGCCAGGCCGCTGCTGGAAGGCCTTGCGGCCGAGGACGGACTCGTCGTCGGCGACAACGAGCCTTATGATGGGGCGCTCGCTGGCGATACGGTCGACCGGCATGCCACCATCCGGGGGCTAGCCAACGCGCTGATCGAGATCCGTCAGGATCTGATCGCCCCGGAGGCAGGGGCCGGGGAATGGGCCGAGCGCTTCGCCCGGCTCCTCAAGCCTCTCGCCGCCCGGCCAGAGCTTCGGGAACCCAGGATCTTCGGGACACGCACCCGGGATCGCCTACGCCAGCATGGAGGATAGGCCGATGAAGGATATCGACGGGAAGACGCAGGTCGAGCTGGAGGCCGCCGCCTTCCGCAGGCTCGTCGAGCACTTGCGGGAGCGAACCGACGTTCAGAACATCGACCTCATGAACCTGGCGGGCTTCTGCCGGAATTGCCTGTCCAACTGGCTGAAGGAGGCGGCGGACGAGCGCGGCATCGCGCTCTCCAAGGAAGAAAGCCGAACCCATGTCTACGGCATGCCCTACGAGGAATGGAAGGATCGCCACCAGGGCGAGGCCTCGGCCTCCCAGCGGGCTGATTTCGAGAAGTCGAAGTCCGGGCATTAAAACGGCTTCAACCAAATGACCATAACACTGGCGCCAATGCCATCAATCAGGGGCTTCATTCATGGATGACGCAGCTTTCAACACCGAATCCGTCGCGGCCGACCAGCTAAAGGCCTTCATCGAGCGCATCGAGCGCCTCGAGGAGGAAAAGGCCGGCATCGCGGGCGACATCAAGGACGTCTACGCCGAGGCAAAGGGCAACGGCTTCGACACCAAGGTCCTGCGCAAGATCGTCTCCCTGCGCAAGCGCGATTACGCCGAGCGCCAGGAGGAGGACGCGATCCTCGAACTCTACATGCAGGCGCTCGGGATGCAGTAAGAGGCTGGAGCCGTTGTGCAGGATCGCGTATCGCGCACGACACCGCTCCATTTAACGTTCAATATCGGTCGCCGCGACCCGAAGCCGGAGCCTGGTCTCCGGCTTTCGACGTTCATGGGTGAGGAACCTGGGAGCTGATCTCTCCCCCGCCACGCCGGGGAGCAAGCGCGGAAGAATGACCCCGCTGGCAACTTCATCATGCCGGTCGGCAGATCGCAGGTCCGCTCCGCAGGCATAGGAACGCATCGCTCAAGATCCGCAATTCTGAATCGATGCTGGATCCGCATGCGATTCGAGGGTGAATCCTTCGAGGCGGATTATGTCTTGCTGCGCCAGTCCGGTTTGAATCTGCAATAGACGGTGTGCTCTCGCCAGTATTACTCGACAAATGCTGGTTTCGCTGCAGTAGAAGCGGCATCTCACATGAATCGAGCCGATATGACTTCGTCAATGTCAGCTTTGTCTTGACTCGCCGGTTCTCCCCTGACGAATCGCACAACTGCCGTTTCTTCAACAATTGTGTGGTCAGCCTTAACCAATTCTTACGGATCGACTCCACCCGCACGGCCGAATCGGACATCTCTGACGGCGTTACGAGACATTGGAGTTTGCACCGACGGCGCCCTGAGCGCCGCGGTCGTCAGCGCTTCCGAGAAGCCCCTCACGCGGTGGCCTCCGGGAGGCTGATGTGCTTGGCATCCGGACTTCTCCGCGTGGGTTCGACATCCACGCGAGAGGGCATCAGATCAGCCGGCGCGCATGCCTCCCTGGTCCCGCAACGCTCTTCGAGCAGGAGACGACAGACGTGAACTGAGGCTAGGCAAAGCAAAAGGCCCACGAAGCGGGAACTTCGAGGGCCTTTGGAGTCACCGAGGGACGGCAACGGATTCGTTTGGCGACAATCCTTATGCCTCCCGACAAGCTGAGTGTCAACGACATCGGTTCCGGTGAACGCTCCCGCTTTGCCCTCACATGGGAGGGATACGATGCAGCTTGCATCGTCTGGAGGCCGGCGGCTGAGACATGCTGCTTTGGCCGCGAGGAAGTTCGCGCTCGAAACCGGGCGCACGGTCACACGTAAAGAACTCTCGGCGTCCGCTCGCGAAGCCGAGAAGGCGCTCGGCCTCAGCGCGCCGCAGCGTCTGGTGTTGAGCCAGCTGGTGGCGTGCTGGGGCGAGCTTGCGATGGATCGGCTGCTTGTTTGGCCGTCCAATCAGCGCCTGATCTCGACGACGGGCCTGTCGGAGCGCGCCGTGCGCAATGCCGTTCGGGCCCTCATCGAATGCCAGCTCGTCATTCCGAAGGATTCGCCTAACGGCAAGCGCTACGCCGTGCGCGATGCCGCCGGCACCGTTGTGGACGCCTTCGGGTTCGACCTCACGCCGCTCTATGCCCGCCGCGGCGAATGGACGGCGGTCCTGGCCGAGCAGAAGCGCCAGACGGAGAGCTTGAAGCGCTCCTTCGACGAGATCACCATCTGCCGCCGCGCTGCCGAGGAGGCCTTGAGCGCGCTGGCCCAGTACCATCCGGCGGTCGATCGCGGGCCCATCGAGAGCCGCCTGTCCACGCTCAGAGCCCGGACCCCGAAGCGCTCCGGAACAGCCCTTCCGGAGGGCCTGCTCGATGCGTGGAAAGAGATCCGGCAACGCGCCGAAGATGCCTTCTACCAGGCGGGCTGTGGCGGCACGCAATGCCGACAAATAGAACCAGAGAAAGGATCTCCGAGTGAGACTTGTGACAAGGGCATTCGGGTTGAAGCGCCGTCCGAGGACCCGGCTCCGTCCCGGCTGCCGCCGCTGCTGCCCGCCCTGGTCGCCGAAGCATGTCCGGTGGTGTCCGCCTGCGCTCATCCGATCAGCGATGCGGTCGATGTGGTCGCGGCAGGCCGCTTCCTGCGCGCATCCCTCGGAGCCCATCCGAGCGCCTGGAACGAGGCCGTCGCGGCGATCGGCGCCCTCCGGGCGGCGACAGCCGTGATCTATGTCCTGCAGCTCTACGACGACGACGTGTCGAGCGGCCGAAACCGGATCCGGAATCCGGGCGGCTATTTCCGATCCGTCGTGCGCATGATCGAGGCTGGTCGAATTGATATGGAACAGGAGTTGCTGAGTTTGAGGCGCCGCAGGATGGTCTGAGGACTGGGGGAGGTGGGCTTTGCCAGCGCCGGCGCTTCGCGCTCGCCTGTGCCGATCCGGTTCCCTATAAGGAAGCGACAACGACAAGCTGGAGACAACCATGAAGCTCGCCCGGGACCAAGTGTCCGATCCTGCCGACGCGCAAGCGCGTCGGAGCGTTGCTCCCGTCATCTGCTATCCGGTCGAAACCCTGCCGCGGCCCGATCTCGCGGCTTACCGGGTGGCGCGTGAGGGCTGGGAGAAAGTGGACGAGGTCGTCGTCCCGGCCAGGGACGCGCGCTGCTTCAGCGTGCCCGCCGGCTGCTTCTTCCGGATCGTCAGCATCGAGGGCCCGCAGGTGGGCGACCTCAATCTCTGGGCGGCGGACGATCTCGACGAGCGCTTCTTCTCCGGCAAGACGCGGGCGCTCAACGGCACGCATGTGTCCACCGGAGACCAGCTCTGGTCGTCCCTGCCGTACTTAAGGCCGATGGCGACGATCACGCACGACACTCTCGACTGGTACGGCTTCGACCAGTTCGGCGGCTCCGTGCACGACGTGATCGGCACGCGGTGCGATCCCTACACGCATCGTCTGCTCTCGGGCCAGGACTACCATTACTGCTGCCACTCGAACCTGACCCGTGCGCTCGCCCATCGGCTGGGTCGTCCCAAGGCTGAGGTCGAGCCGGCGGTGCACGACGTGCTCAACGTGTTCATGTGCACCGGCTTCACCCGCGATACGGGGCAGTACTTCATGAAGGCAAGCCCCGTCAGACCGGGCGACTACCTGGAGTTCTTCGCCGAGATCGATCTGCTCGGCGCGCTCTCCGCCTGCCCGGGCGGCGATTGCAGCGCGGAGCATTCGAGCGATGCGGCGGTCTGCCATCCGCTGCTGGTGGAGGTGTACAGGCCCAAGGCGCCGCCGCGGGACTGGACCCCGCCGGCGCGCAATGCCTATGGCCGGCAGCACGGCGAATGAAGAGGCCCTCATCGGCGTGCCGATCCGGTGAAACGAAAAGGGGCTCCGCAGGGAGCCCCTCTCTTATCGCACCGCGTTCAGCGGTTTGACCGCCGGTCCGGTGAAGCGGTTCGTCGCCAGATCGCCCGCGGGCTTGCTCGAGAAGCCCATGTGCAGGCTGGGCTCCGCCGACATGAGGGCGCTCAGCGCCGTCGGCGGCTTCTTCGGAGCCGGGGGAGACTTCGCCTCAGGTGCGGCGGCGGTCTTCGCCTTCGTGACCTCTTTCGGGGTCGACCCGGTGACCGGAATATCGACAGGGCCCGCGGCGGCGACAACGATGGGGCGCAGGTCGGGCCGCGGCGGCGGGAGCGGAACGGCCGCCATCTCCACGGGGCCGCGCAGCTCCGGGACGCCGGGAATCGGGTTCGTGGCGGCGAGAGAGCCCGGACGGGCCGGCGGGAGCGGGGCATAGGCTATGGCGAGGGTTCCGGCGACGGGCTCGACGTCCGTGTCCTCCGCATCCGGCCGCCGCGGCGGCATCGGCGCGAAGGCCATGCCCTTGGCGATGGACATCTCGGATTGCGCGTCCGGTCCCTGCTGCCAGGCCAGGGCCGGACCGGACGCCGTCTGGACGGTGCTGGGCGCACCGTTGATCCGGGTCGGCGGCAGAGGCGCGGAGGCCGGCGGGGTCAGATCCTCACGCAGGGCCGGTGCGATGGCGGCCATGACGGCTGGAGCGGGCGGTTCGGGACGCGGCTGGATCGCCACCGGAGCGCGGCGGGCCGGCTCAGGTGCCGGAGCCGGCTGCAGCGCCGCATAGACCGACGCGTTGGAATCGCTGGCATAATAGTTCTGCGCCGGCTGGGACTGTGGTTGCGGCTGACGGGACGCCATGATGGTCCGGCTGGGCCGCGAGGCGACACGGATCTCCTCCGCGTCCTCGTTCTCGTCGTCGTCGAGGCCGAACAGGGTGGCCCAGAAGCTCTTGCGGCGCGGCTGGGTGGCGACGGCCTCCTCGGCATCTGCATAGGCCGTGTAGCCGGCCACCGAGCCGCCCCTGGCGAGCACCTCGGCGCGGGCCTCGTCGTAGCCGGGCAGGGGGCGGCCGTCCGACGGGATGTGAACGGTCTTCCCGTCCGGGAAGATGCTCGCGAGCTGGGAGCGGGTCATGCGCGGCCAGGCGCGCACGCTGCCCACGTCGAGATGGACGAACGGCGTGTAGGCATTGGGATAGTAGCCGACGCCGCCGTTCTGCAGCCGCATGCCGATGGCGCGCAGGCGCGCGGTCGACACGTCCGGCAGGTAGAAGTCCATGGCCTTGCCCTGCATGTGCTGGCTGTTCTTGGCCACCACGCTCGATCGCCGGCGGAGCATGGAATTGGTCTGCGGCGAGCGATAGCCCGAGTTCACATGCACCGGCTCGTTCGAGCCGGACTCGCGGTAGACCTCCCACACCGTATCGAACAGGCGCGGGTCCATGCGGGTCGGCTCGTCGCGCCGCCAGTCGCGCAGGAACCAGTTGAGCTGCTGCAGGGCGCCGGAATCGTATTGGCCGTTGCGCCGGAAGGTGACGGTGAGGCTTTCCTTGGTGTTGTTGTTGTAGAGGCTCAGGGTCCGGGTATCGCCGTTGGCGACGGCATCCTGCGTGCCGCGCACCCCGCCCACCATGACGGCCAGAATGGCCGCAAGACCAATGCCGGCGCGATGCGCCAGGCGGTCCGTACGCAATACTCTCACTGTGATACTCGTCTTTACCGGGCCGCATCCGGGGATGCGGCAATCCTTATAGTGAAAGGATCTTTGCCGAAGACGGTTACCTTCGCGTTAAGTCAGGGTGAGAATTTCGTTGAAAACGGAACGGGATTTGGGAGCTATTCGGACAGGTTGAGGGCGGCCCGGACCTTGCGGTCGAGACCGTAGATGTCGTCGAACCGCTTCACCTCGCCCTTCTCGTCGATCGCGAGCGTGAAGTAGGTCAGGTGCACGGGCAGGGGATTGCTCAGCTGCACGGTGCGCTCGCCCTTGCCGATGAGCCCCCGCAACCGCTCCTCGGTCCATTTGCCGTCCCGGCCCATGATCTCCTCGGCGAGTTCGAAGGGCTTCTCGACGCGCACGCAGCCATGGCTGAAGGCGCGCTTGCTGGCCGAGAACAGGTTGCGGTTGGGCGTATCGTGCAGATAGACCGCGTGCTGGTTGGGGAACATGAACTTCACGAAGCCCAGTGCGTTGCGCTCGCCGGGCGGCTGCTGCACGACGATCCGGTCGCCCCGGCGGATGACCTTGTAGCCCTTGCGCGCCGCGTAATAGGGATCGTTGGCAAGCGCCGGCAGGATCTCCTTCTTCATGATCGACGGCGGGATCGTCCAGGATGGATTGACCACGAGATACTTCATGGTCTCGGAGAAGATCGGCGTCTGCGACTGCTCCTTGCCGACGATCACGCGGGTCTGGTGGACGACGGTGCGGCCATCGACTACCTGCAGGCGGTATTCTGGCACGTTCACCATGATGTGCCGCTGTCCCAAATCCGCAGGCAGCCACCGCCAGCGCTCCATGTTGGCGATCAGGTCCGACTGCCGTTGTGCCACCGATGGGCCGGACAGAGCGGCGATCGTCTGAGAATTGAGAACGCCCGTATCCGGCAGGCCCTTTTCCTTTTGAAAGGCAGCCACGGCGGAGGCCACGCGCTCGTCATAGACCGTCTGATTGTCCGGATCCTTCGTGAGATTGAACCGGGCGCGGATCAGAGGCACACGCGGATCCTTCATGCCCACGCGCAGGATCGGCCCTCGTGGAAGCCGGACGCTCGGCTGCGACGGGTGACTTTCGCGCAGCTTCGCCAGCCGCTCCTTCAGGGCCTTGTAGCCGGGATGCGGCGGGTTGTAGGCCTCGAGCGCTCCGCCCGCGTCTCCCGCGGAGGAGACGCGGCTCAGCACGTCACCGGGGGACGGGAGATCGAGCTTCGGGGTCACGAGCGGCGACAGCCGGGCGAGATCGATGCGCCCCCCGCGGGCGTCCCGGGCATAACGGATCACGGACAGGGAGAGCTTCACGTCGGCCCGAGCCCATTGCGCCGGCGGCGCATCCTTGCGCAGGCCCCGGTCGGGCAGAGCGTAATCGGCTGGATCGAGACCGTCCTCGTCGGCGGCTTTCAGGCGTTCCATCACGCCGCGGGCGGCAGGCGACCAGACCCCGTCCCGGGCCCAGACGAGGGGACGCTCGGCCTGAGCGTAATAGGCCGACAGGGCGTCCCGGTCCTTGCCGCTCACCCGCAGGTCGCGCATGGCGGCCTCGTCGGCGAGCAGGCCTTCCACGGCCATGCGGAAGAGATCCGTCTGCATCAGGGCGGTGACGGGCGCCGCATCGGGCAACGGGATGTCGATGACCGGGGAAGCCCTCAGATCGGCTGCCTCGACGGTGACGGGCGCAGGCTCGAGGAGCGGAATGGCTTGGGAAGCCGTGTCCGGCCTTGGCGGGGTCTCCGGAACGGCGGCATCGTGGAAGGAGGGTTCCGCGGGAGCGGTCTGGACGAGATCCGGCTGGATGCCGGCGTCTTCTGCAAGAGCGGCAAGGGGGAGGAGTGAAACAGACCCAATGAGGCCGAGCCAAAGTGCCGTCTTGCGCAAGCCACGCATGATCCTGCTCCTCGTCGCAATGAAGGTGGAGGCTCGAAAGTCCCCCATCGAAAGGATTTCGTCAGTGTTCCCGCACACGTTCTGTTACGCTTAACGCACAAAACGCCATGCGGCTTCACCCTCTAGGTCAAGTTCCTTCAATTTTCTGTAAAAAAGCCCGAGCACGGCGGGCCTCCCGCCTCCATACGAACGATGCGACCATCGCCTGCGAGTAGGCCGGACGAGGTATGAAGGGTCGAACCCGCGAGCGGGAATCGCCGAGGCGATGCCAGGAGAAGGGTAAACCGGCCGTTGACAGGAGGCAGGCGGCGCGCCCGGGCCGAGACGGGTTGATCCGCAGAGCGCGGCGGCCAATATGTGTGCAGGACCATTCCGTTAGACCGATCCCAAGCAGGCCATCGCCCGTGACCTCCCTGACAGCCTCTCACATGCATCATCCGTCCACCGCCGGCGCCGCGCAGGCCGAACTCGGGCTGCTGCCCGAATGGAACCTCTCCCACCTCTATCCTGGCATGGACAGCGAGGCCTTCAGGCAGGATCTCGCGAAGGCCGAATCGGAGTGCCGGGCCTTCGCCGCCGCCTATCGCGGCAAGCTCGACGGGATGGCCAGAGGCGAGAACGCGTCGGAGCGGCTGGACGACGTGGTGAAGCGCTACGAAGCGCTCGAAGATCTGCTCGGCCGCCTCATGTCCTACGCGGGCCTTGTCTATTCCGGCGACACCACCGACCCGGTCCGGGCGAAGTTCTACGGCGACACGCAGGAGCGCCTGACCGCCGCCTCGACGGAGCTTCTCTTCTTCGGGCTCGAACTCAATCGCATCGAAGACGCGGTGCTCGACAAGGCGGTGAGCGAGGAACCGCTCAGGCATTACAAGCCCTGGATCGAGGATCTGCGCAAGGACAAGCCCTTCCAGCTCGAGGACAAGATCGAGCAGCTCTTCCATGAGAAGTCGGTGACGGGCCGCTCGGCCTGGAACCGTCTGTTCGACGAGACCATCGCGTCGCTGCGCTTCACGGTGCGCGGCGAGGATCTGCCCATCGAGCCGACCCTGAACAAGCTGCAGGATCCGGACGAGAGCGTGCGCAAGGACGCCTCCGACGCCCTGGCCAAGACCTTCAAGGCGAATCTTCGCACCTTCACGCTCATCACCAACACGCTTGCCAAGGACAAGGAGATCTCCGACCGCTGGCGCGGCTTCGAGGACGTGGCCGATTCCCGCCATCTGGCGAACCGGGTCGAGCGCGAGGTCGTGGAGGCCATGGTGTCGGCCGTCCGGGAAGCCTATCCGCGCCTGTCGCACCGCTATTACGCCCTGAAGGCCCGGTGGTTCAAAAAGGACAAGCTCGACCATTGGGACCGCAACGCGCCCCTGCCGAAGGTCGAGCAGCGCACCATTTCCTGGAACGAGGCGAAGGATACGGTTCTGTCGGCCTATTCCGCCTTCTCGCCGCGCATGGCCGACATCGCGCAGCGCTTCTTCGACGAGGGCTGGATCGATGCGCCGACCCGTCCCGGCAAGGCGCCCGGCGCCTTCGCCCACCCGACCGTGCCCTCGGCCCACCCCTATGTGCTCCTGAACTACCAGGGCAAGCCGCGGGACGTGATGACCCTGGCGCATGAGCTCGGGCACGGGGTGCACCAGGTCATGGCCGGCCCTAACGGCGCGCTCATGGCGCCCACGCCCCTGACCCTCGCCGAGACGGCGTCCGTCTTCGGCGAGATGCTCACCTTCCGCCGTCTCCTCGACCAGACCGTCGATCCGGTCCAGCGCAAGGCGATGCTGGCCGCGAAGGTCGAGGACATGATCAACACGGTGGTGCGCCAGATCGCGTTCTATTCCTTCGAGCGCAAGGTGCATCTGGAGCGTCGCAACGGGGAGCTCACGGCCGACAAGTTGTGCGAGCTCTGGATGTCCGTCCAGGACGAGAGCCTCGGGCCGGCGATCCGGCTCGGCCCGGGCTACGAGAGCTTCTGGACCTACATCCCCCACTTCATCCACTCGCCGTTTTACGTCTACGCCTATGCCTTCGGCGATTGCCTCGTGAACTCGCTCTACGGCGTCTACGAGCGGTCCAACGAAGGCTTCGTGGACCGCTATTTCGCGCTCCTCTCGGCGGGCGGCACCAAGCACTACTCGGAGCTGCTCGCGCCCTTCGGCCTCGATGCGGGAGATCCGGCCTTCTGGCAGATCGGCCTGTCCATGATCGAACGGCTGATCGGCGAGCTGGAGGCGATGGAGACCCCAGCCTCCTAGCATTTTGCCGGGCGACCCGGAGACCGGCCGCCCGGGCCTGCACACGATAAGAACAGAACGAACACGGATGGGGCTGGACCGGGAGGTCGACCATGGCGGTTCGTATCGGGAGCCAGGCTGAGGACCGGCTGAGCGGAACCAAAGCGGCGGACACGATCTACGGGTACGATCCCAATGCCCGGACGCCGCCCACGGTGGCGGCCACCATGATCGTGTCCGGCCTGGACAACCCGCTCTATCTGACAGCGGCGCCAGGTGATTCCCGGCATCTTTTCATTCTCGAGAAGCGCGGGCTCGTGAAGGTCCACGACACCGGAACGGGCCAGACCCTCGGCGGACCCTTTCTCGACGTCTCGACACAGGTTGCGACCGCCGGGGAGCAGGGCCTCCTCGGGCTCGCCTTCGCGCCCGATTTTGCGACGAGCCGGCGATTCTACGTCTATCTCAGCACGACGGCCGGCGATGTCGAGATCCGGGAATACAGGACGCAGGCGTCGAACCCGCTCGTTGCGGATGCCGGCAGCATGCGGCTCATCGACCGGATCGACTACCCGTCGTCCACCAACCACCGCGGCGGGTGGATCGGCTTCGGACCCGACGGCTATCTCTACGTGGCGACCGGCGACGGCGCGAACGGCGCCAATGCGCAAAGCATCGGCAACCAGCTCGGCAAGATCCTCAGGCTCGACGTGAAAGCCGACGCCTTTCCGTCCGACCCGGCGCGGAACTACGCCCTGCCGCCGGACAATCCAGCCTCGATCGAGGGCATTGCCGGCAGTGCGGCGGGCACCGGCATCTATGCGGCCGGCCTGCGCAATCCCTGGCGCGTGAGCTTCGACCGCCTGACCGGCGAGATGATGATCGGCGATGTCGGCCAGAGCACCACCGAAGAGATCGATCTGGGGCGGGCGGGCGCCAATTACGGCTGGAGCGCCACCGAAGGCCCGTTCGATCCCCGGGCTTTCCCCAATTTCACGAACCCGATCCACGCCTATGGCCGCGATCTCGGCGTCGCGGTCACGGGCGGCTACGTCTATCGCGGGCCCGAACCGGATTTCCAGGGGATCTACTTCTTCTCGGATTTCGGCACCAGCGGCATCTGGACCCTGCAGCGCGCCTCCGGGTCATGGTCGTTCAAGGATCTCACCGGGCAGGTGGCCGTCGGGGGCGGTCCGATCGGATCCGTCTCGTCGCTCGGGGAGGATGGAGCCGGCAACCTCTACCTCGTCGATTACGGGGGCAAGATCTTCCGTCTGGACCTCAGGTCCGGCACTGGCCCGGACATCCGGGCCGATGCGGCGGACGTCCTCAGCGGCGGTGGCGGCAACGACCGGATCTTCGGCGGCGGCGGCAACGACTCGCTGTACGGAGGCGCCGGCAACGACACCCTTCGGGGCGGGCCGGGCGCCGACCTCCTGTCGGGTGGAAGCGGCGTCGACTATGCGGATTATCGTGATTCCTCCGGACCTGTGCGCATCGACCTCGCACGGAAGACCCAGGCGGGCGGCGATGCCGCAGGCGACCGCCTGGTCGGCATCCAGGGCGCGCTCGGCAGCGCGTTCAACGACGCGCTCAGGGGCTCCGGGAGCCACGACACGTTGCGTGGCGGCGCCGGCGACGACAGCATCTCGGGCAATGCCGGCAACGACAGGCTTTATGGCGATGCCGGTCAGGACACCCTCGTCGGAGGCCCAGGGAAAGACTGGATGTCCGGAGGACCCGGGGCCGACGTGTTTCGCTGGAGGTCGGCCGGGTCCGCCGGGCCGGATCTGAACAGCGCCGATGTGGTGCGCGACTTCAGCCACGGGGCTCACGATCGCCTGGATCTGGTGGCGATCGACGCCAACAGCCTGCGCGGCGGCAACCAAGCCTTCGCGTTCATCGGAAGGGCCGATTTCACGGCGGCCGGGCAGGTCCGGTACGAGGTCTCGGGATCCGAGACACGCGTTCTCCTGAACACGGATGCGGATCATGATGCCGAGGGCATCATCCGCCTCATGGCGATCCGCAGCCTGAAGGCGGGAGACTTTCTCCTGTAGCCAAGCCGAGCGCCCACCCCGGTAAAAGGCCGCGGAAGGACGCCCTGGCGCTCGGCAGACCACGCCATATCTAAAGCTCTCCAGTTCAGAGCAAGAGATTCCACGTCATGGCCGATACCGACCGCGAAGCGAACCGCTTCTCCGCGCGCGCCGCCCGCTATGCCCGCGTGGGCGCCAACATGGGCGGAGTCGCGGCCCGCATGGCCGGCTCCCGGCTGTTCGGCGGCGATGCCCGCGACGCGTCCAACGCGGCCGTGCTGGCGCAGGCGCTCGGCGGCCTGAAGGGGCCGATCATGAAGGTGGCGCAGCTTCTGGCCACCATTCCGGATCTGATCCCGCCGGAATACGCCGCGGAGCTTCAGAAGCTGCAGAGCGAGGCGCCGCCCATGGGAGCGGCCTTCGTGAAGCGGCGCATGCAGGCGGAGCTCGGGGCGCAATGGCAGAGCCGCTTCGGCTCCTTCGATCTCACCCCGGCCGCCGCCGCATCCCTCGGCCAGGTCCACCGCGCATCCACGAAGGACGGGGAGAAGCTCGCCTGCAAGCTGCAATATCCCGACATGCAGTCGGCCGTGGAGGCGGACCTCAAGCAGCTCGAGCTCGTCTTCGCCCTTCACCGGCGCATGGATCCCGCCATCGATACCCGCGAGATCGCCAAGGAGATCGGAGAGCGGGTGCGCGAGGAGCTCGATTACGAGCGCGAGGCGAAGCACGCAGCCCTTTATGCCCAGGCCCTGACCGACGTGGCGGAGGTCCGGGTGCCCCGGGTCCATCCGGACCTGTCCACCCGGCGGCTTCTGTCGCTCGAATGGCTCGAGGGCGAGAAGATCCTCGGCTTCACCGAGGCTCCGGTCGAGATCCGCAACCGGCTGGCGGTCGCCATGTTCAAGGCCTGGTGGCACCCCTTCAGCCATGCGGCCGTCATCCATGGAGATCCGCATCTCGGCAACTACACGGTGTTCTCCGAGGACGGGGAGGCGCAGGGCATCAACCTGCTCGATTACGGCTGCATCCGCATCTTCCATCCCCGCTTCGTGGGCGGCGTGGTCGATCTCTACCGCGGCCTTCAGACGGACGACCGGGCCCGGGTCGTCCACGCCTACGAGACCTGGGGCTTCAAGAGCCTCTCGAACGAGCTGATCGACATCCTCAACATCTGGGCCCGCTTCATCTATGCCCCGCTCCTCGACGACCGCGTCCGCACGGTGGCCGATGGGGTCAAGCCCGGCGAGTACGGCCGCCGCCAGGCCTTCGAGGTCCACAAGGCCCTGAAGGAGAAGGGGCCGGTCACGGTGCCGCGCGAGTTCGTCTTCATGGATCGTGCGGCGGTGGGTCTGGGCGCGGTCTTCCTGCATCTGAAGGCCGAGCTGAACTACCACCGGCTCTTCGAGAACGAGATCGACCGCTTCTCCCTGGACAACCTGGAGCATAAGCAGAAAGAGGCTCTGGCCGCCGCCGGTTTACCAAATCCGGTGTAATGAGGTTGCATCTTTCGCCGGTTGGCCGTAGAGGCTAACGGTAGGGTAGGGGCAACCGATGAAGATCGCTTTCGTTCACCAGAACTTTCCGGGCCAGTTCCTGCGTCTGGCCCGGACCTTCGTGGCCGAGGGGCATGAGGTCGTGGGCCTCGGGATGGTCAAGCAATGCGCCATCCCGGGCGTGAAGTACTTCTCCTACGACGCGGTGCCTGGGCCGGACGACGCGCCCTACCAGAACCGCTACTCGCCGGTCATTCCACGCCTGCGTCGGGCCTATGGAGTCGCCTACCGGGCAAAGGCGCTGGCCAGCCAGGGCTTCGAACCGGATGTCGTCGTGGTCAATACCGGCTGGGGCGAAAACCTGTTCCTGAAGGACATCTGGCCCAAGGCCCGCCATGTGGCCTATTTCGAATATTATTACCACGCCAAGGGGCAGGATCTGGACTTCGATCCCGAATTCCCGGTCACCAACGAGGAGGTGATCTGGCGCCTGCGCCTGAAGAATTCCATGCAGCTCGGGGCGCTCGACGCCGCCGACCTCGCCGTGGCGCCGACCCGCTACCAGCGGGACACGTTCCCCACCTACCTGCGCGACCGGCTCGCCATCATCCATGACGGCATCGACACCCACAAGCTCCTGCCGGACCCTCAGGTCAGGCTCCAACTCGGCGAGAGCGGGCCGCAGCTGACCCGCGAGAAGCCCGTCGTCACCTATGTGACACGCAACATCGAGCCGATGCGTGGCGCGCACGTGGTCTTCAAGAGTCTGCCCTATCTTCTCGACATCGATCCTGACCTCAGGGTCGTCATCGTCGGCGGCCGCGGCACGAGCTATTCCGGCTCCGCGCCCAACGGGCAGTCGTGGTTTGATGTGTTCAAGGCCCGGATCGAGCGTCCGATCGACTGGTCCCGGGTCCATTTCGTCGGAAACCTGCCCTATGACCAGTTCGTGAAGGTCCTGCAGGTCTCCTCGGCCCATGTCTACATGACCTATCCCTTCGTGCTGTCCTGGTCGTCCATCGAGGCCATGGCGCTCGAATGCCGGATCGTGGCCTCGGACACCGAGCCGGTGCGGGAGGTCATCCAGGATGGGGTGAACGGGCGCCTCTTCCCCTTCTTCGACGAGAAGGCCCTGGCTGATCGGGTGCGCGAGACGCTCGCGGAGAAGGAGAAATCCGCCGCCATGGCCGCCGAGGCCCGCCGGATCGCCGTGGCACGATATGATTACGAGACAGTCTGCCTGCCCCAGTGGCGAGAATTCCTCGGGATCAAATGAGCGCAAAATGCATTCATAAAGTTTTCGTTTGGAGCCATTCGAAAGATTGCGGCTCCTCATCGCATGCGCTAAACGCAGCAGTTAACAAGTGACGCTGAACAGGGCTTTGAAACATGGCCGATACAAAACATGCGCCGCACGGGGGCTACAGTCCGGATATGGACAGCCGCGCTCATGAGGCGACCTATCAGGGATTTGTCCAGTTCGCCGAAATCGCCACGGCGGTCATCATCTGCCACGTGCTGGCCCTCGCGGTCGGCGGGATCAAGCATGCCTGGCTGACGGCGATCTTCGGCGTGATCCTCTCGCTCGTGGCGGGCGGCATCGGCGCGATGGCTCCATCCGTCGGCGTTCGGGCTCCGGCAGCCGTCGGCGTCCTCCTCCTGCTGGCGCTCATCTTCTACTGAGCGGCGGACGATCGCCTGACAGAAACGAGACAAGAGCTTGTATCCAAGCCGTTGACCACATCTTAGGGGGGCCTACATGCGGATCGCCGTTCTCTCCGAAACCGATGGAGCGGAGACTCGCGTTTCCGCCACCCCCGAGACGGTCAAGAAATACAAGACGCTCGGCGCCGACGTGGTCGTGCAGGCCGGGGCAGGGTCCAAGGCCGGCATCCCCGATGCGGAGTTCGAGGCGGCCGGCGCTTCGCTCGCCGGGACCGCCGAGGAGGCCCTGAGGGATGCCGATGTCATCCTGAAGGTCCGCCGCCCCGCAGAGGGCGAGCTGAAAGGCGCCAGGCCCGGCGCGCTCGTCATCGCGATCATGGATCCCTACGGCCAGGACGCAGCCCTCAAGGCGCTGGCCGACGCGCAGGTCTCCGCGTTCTCCATGGAGCTGATGCCCCGCATCACCCGCGCCCAGGTGATGGACGTGCTGTCCTCCCAGGCCAATCTCGCCGGCTACCGGGCCGTGATCGATGCCTCCGCCGAGTATGGTAAGGCGTTCCCGATGATGATGACCGCGGCCGGCACCGTGCCGGCAGCCCGCATCTTCGTCATGGGCGCCGGCGTCGCCGGCCTCCAGGCCATCGCAACCGCCCGCCGCCTCGGCGCCGTGGTGACCGCCACCGACGTCCGGCCCGCCGCCAAGGAGCAGGTGGAGAGCCTGGGCGCCAAGTTCGTCGCCGTGGAGGACGAGGAGTTCAAGCAGGCCGAGACCGCCGGCGGCTACGCCAAGGAAATGTCGGCCGAGTATCGGGCCAAGCAGGCCGAGCTGGTCGCGTCCCACATCGCCAAGCAGGACATCGTCATCACGACGGCCCTGATCCCCGGACGGCCGGCGCCGAAGCTCGTATCCCGCGCCATGGTCGAATCCATGAAGCCGGGCTCCGTGATCGTCGATCTGGCGGTGGAGCGCGGGGGCAATTGCGAGCTGGCCCAGCCGGGCCGGGTGGTGGAGCATAACGGCGTGAAGATCGTGGGCCACCTCAACATGCCCGGGCGCCTCGCCGCAACGGCCTCCAGCCTCTACGCGAAGAACCTCTACGCCTTCGTCGAGACGCTGGTGGACAAGGAAACCAAGGCTCTGGCCGTGAAGTGGGACGACGAACTGGTCAAGGCCACCTGCCTGACCCGTGACGGCGCCATCGTCCACACCGCCTTCCAGCCGACCGCTTAAACCGTCCAGGGGAGGACACCATGGCAACGCTTACGCCCGAACAGGCCGTCGAACAGGCCCGAGCGGCGGCAGAGGCTGCCCGCCGCTCGGCCGAAGCCGCCCAGACCATCGCCGATCAGGTGGCGGATGCGGCCGGAGCCGCGGCCGCCGCCGTCACCCACGGGGCCGTCGACCCGACGGTGTTCCGTCTGGCCATCTTCGTCCTGGCGATCTTCGTCGGCTACTACGTGGTCTGGTCGGTGACCCCGGCGCTGCACACGCCCCTCATGTCGGTCACCAACGCCATCTCGTCCGTGATCGTGGTCGGCGCCGTGCTGGCGGTGGGCGTCGACGTGGCCCCGGCCCTCGGGGAAGGCCCGATCTGGGCCCGGGTGCTCGGCTTCATCGGCCTCGTCCTGGCGTCCATCAACATCTTCGGCGGCTTCCTGGTGACCCAGCGCATGCTCGCCATGTACCGCAAGAAGGGGTGAGGCGATGTCGGCCAATCTAGCCTCGATCCTCTACCTCGTCTCCGGCGTCCTGTTCATCCTGGCGCTGCGAGGCCTGTCGCACCCCACCACGTCCCGGCAGGGCAACCTCTACGGCATGGTGGGCATGGGGATCGCCATCCTCACCACCCTGTTCGTGTCCCCGCCGAGCGGCTTCGGCGGCTGGATCCTGGTGATCTTAGGGTTGGCCATCGGCGGCGGCGTCGGAGCGGTGGTCGCCCGGCGCGTGCCCATGACGGCAATGCCCCAGCTGGTCGCCGCGTTCCACTCCCTGGTCGGTCTCGCGGCGGTCCTCGTCGCGGCCGGCGCGCTCTATGCGCCCCAGGCCTTCGGGATCGGCTCGGTCGGCACCATCCACGGCGGATCGCTGTTCGAGATGGCTCTCGGCGTCGCCATCGGGGCGATCACCTTCACCGGTTCCGTGATCGCGTTCCTGAAGCTCGACGGACGCATGTCCGGCAAGCCGATCCTGCTGCCGAGCCGGCACCTGATCAATATCGGCCTCGGCCTCCTGCTGCTGGTCCTGCTCGTCGCCTTCATCCGCACGGAGAGCCACGCGGCCTTCTGGCTGATCGTGCTCGTCTCCTTCGTGCTCGGCGTCACGCTCATCATCCCCATCGGGGGCGCCGACATGCCGGTGGTGGTGTCGATGCTCAACTCCTATTCCGGCTGGGCGGCGGCCGGCATCGGCTTCACGCTCGGCAACCTCGCGCTCATCATCACGGGCGCGCTGGTCGGCTCCTCGGGCGCGATCCTGTCCTACATCATGTGCAAGGGCATGAACCGCTCCTTCATCTCGGTGATCCTCGGCGGCTTCGGCGGCGAGACGGCAGCCGCCGCCAGCGGCGCGGTCGAGAGCCGGCCTGTGAAGCAGGGCTCGGCGGACGATGCCGCCTTCATCATGAAGAACGCCGCCAAGGTCATCATCGTGCCGGGCTACGGCATGGCGGTCGCCCAGGCGCAGCACGCGCTGCGCGAGATGGCCGACGAGCTGAAGGCCGAAGGCGTCGAGGTGAAATACGCCATCCATCCGGTGGCGGGCCGCATGCCCGGCCACATGAACGTGCTGCTGGCGGAAGCCAACGTGCCCTATGACGAGGTGTTCGAACTCGAGGATATCAACGGCGAGTTCCCGCAGGCCGACGTGGCCTTCGTCATCGGGGCCAACGACGTCACCAACCCGGCCGCCAAGACCGATCCGTCCTCCCCGATCTTCGGCATGCCGATCCTCGACGTGGAGCGGGCCAAGACCGTGCTGTTCATCAAGCGCGGCATGGGCTCGGGCTATGCGGGCGTCGAGAACGAGCTGTTCTTCCGCGACAACACCATGATGCTCTTCGGCGACGCCAAGAAGGTCGTGGACGAGATCTTAAAGAATCTCTGATCCGCTCTGCCCTTGAATGTTTCATGCCCGGCGTCGTGCCGGGCATTTTCGTTCATGTCATCACCGGCCTCGTACCGGTGATCTCGGTTGGAAAAGAACGGAGCTTTCCATCGCGAGAGATGGAATGACGGCTCACGCAAAAGCTGGTTTAAGAGGCTGTCGTCTGTCCCGGAAATCCCTCATGTCCCCGATCACCCTCCGTACCGCCCTCCCGGCCGACCGGGATGCCGTCATCGAGCTCATCCACCAGCTTAACGTCTTCGAGGCCGACCTCGTCGGCGACCGGCGGCGCGACTACAAGGCAGCGGCGGAATATTACGACGAGCTGATGCAGCGCCTGTCCCGGCGCAACGGCCGCATCGTGCTGGCGCAGGCGGAAGGGGCGACGGTCGGCGCCATGGGCTTCTCGCTCGATCAGGACGCCGCCTATGTGGCCGACGGCTTCCGCAATCACGGCACGGTCACGGACCTGATCGTGCACGACGACTGGCGCGGACGCGGCATCGGGCAGATGCTGCTCAAGGAAGCCGAGCGCCTAACGAAGGAAGCGGGGCTCAAGCGGCTCTTCATCGGCGTCCTGGTGGCCAATGAGAGGGCGGACCGCACCTACCGGGCCTTCGGCTTCGAGCCTTATGTCTCGATCCTGTCCAAAGAGTTGTGAGGACCGGGCCAGGCCTCATCCCACGTTGTGAGCATCGTCAGCTTCGGCCAGCGGACCGGCCAGTCTTTTGCCAGAATCCTTTCGCGGTAAACGTTCATCTTGTGACCGAACGCCCGTGTCGGTCGCACGATCAGATCCAGAAGATCCCGAGTCCCATACGGGGCTATCACCTCGATCCTGCCGCCGATCGAGCGCGCCGCAACAGCGGTTGCTGTCTCAGGCCAGTGGGCAACGGCATCGAAGGCGTCACGATACGGCGCATCCCCGTTGCGAAGATGCATGCGGGCCTGGTTCTTCACCGACCAGTTCTGGCCCGGATCACGCTCGCGGAGCCGATGCTCGACGGCGCCGTCACGTTCCCCTCGGGTGTCAACCGGATCGAAGAAGATCACATCCACGTCGGTCAGGCATGAGACGTCGATCGTTCGCCCGTGCAGCACGTCCCAGGCGGGATTGCGGATGAAGCCGGCGCCGATCCAGGCATCAGGAAGCCCGAGACCCTCCACATGCGAAAGAAGCGCATGCAGGTCCGCATGCGCTTCGAAAAGACTTTGGATGTCGGCGATGGTGTGGAGGGGAGGGGCTGGGTTCATGCCGCCCCCCGCGACGGCACTTACGAGCGGAACAGGCCTGCCACGCCGCCCTGCAGCCGGGAGCTGCCCTGGCGGGCGACGCTGTTGCTGTTGTCGAGAGCGAGCGCGCGCTGATAGCTCTCGAGAGCCTGGCTCCGGTCGCCCTTGCGCTCGAGCGCCACGCCGCGCCAAGCCCAGGAATCGGCATCCTTGTTGTTGACGTTGAGGGCCGCGTTGAAGTCCTCGATGGCCTTGTCGTACTGGTTCGTCGCCACGAAGCTCTGGCCTCGTGCGGCATAGGGAGCGCCGACGAAGGGATTGCGGTCGATCGTGGCGTCGAAGTCGAGGATCGCCTGGGGGTGCATGCCCTGGCGCTGGTAGAGCAGGCCGCGGGAGTGGAGCGCCTCGGCCGATTCGGGCAGCAGGCGGGTCGCCATGTTCAGGTCGCTGAGGGCTTCCTGGTACTGGTTCTGGGCGCGGTACAGATTGGCGCGCCCGATATAGGCCGGGCCGTAGTTCGGATCGGCCTGAATGGCCCGGGTGAAGTCGGCGAGCGCCTGGTCGTTGCGGTTCGTCTGCCGCAGGGCGAGCGCGCGGTTGGTGTAGGCCGGCGCGTAGTTCGGGTCGAGCTGCACCGCCTTGGAGAAGTCGGACATGGCGCTGCTGTAGTTCCCGACGCGCGCATAGGCGGCGCCGCGGGTGTTATAGGCGCTCGGATCATTCGGGTTGCGCTGGATCACGTCCGACAGGGACGAGATGTTGACCGTGCTCGTCCCCTGCGTGTCCTCTTCCACGACGGCAATGCGCTGGGTGGGGCCGCCACCGGTGGTGCTGCAGGCGGCGAGACCGAGGGCAACGAGCGTCAGGCTCAAGGGGGCCAATTGGCGAATCGATGGGGCGAACACCTTCGTCTCCAGCTTATTTACTCAAGGTACCGGGAGCGGCACTCTGGCGGGAAATCCTTAACAGCCGTGAAACAAGGCATCAAAAAGGCGCCGGCGCAAGAGGCGTTGTAACTAAGTTCGCCAGAGTACGAAACAGACCCCCAGATATGCAAACAGCGCCCCGCTTGACGCGACGGGCGCTGGTTCACAACCGATCGGCGAGGCCTTTTACAGGCCCGCTCGAAGAGCTTAGCGGGTCGGACGGGGCTTGGAAGGCAGCAGGCCTTCGCGCTGCATGCGCTTACGGATCAGCTTGCGGGCGCGGCGAACGGCCTCAGCCTTCTCGCGGGCCTTCTTCTCGGACGGCTTCTCATAATGACCGCGAAGCTTCATTTCGCGGAAGATGCCCTCACGCTGCATCTTCTTCTTGAGAGCGCGGAGCGCCTGATCGACGTTGTTATCCCGGACAAGAACCTGCACGCGAATTCCTCGTGTTTGAACCGTTTCGATTGTGACAAAAAACAATGAGGCGCGTCATGCGCACCTCTATCTGGTCGGCGTCGATACCAGAAGAAGCCTTGCCTGTCCAGGGTTGCCTCTCAAGAAAAGCGCCGTTCCAGGGGAAACGGCCCCGGTCTTGAATGGTTCAGCCCTGGTCGGGGAAGACCCGGGTGACATGTCCCATCTTGCGGCCCGCGCGGGCCTCCATCTTGCCGTAGAGGTGCAGATGAGCCCCCGGCTCGGCCAGGATCTCCTCCCAGGCATCGACATCGTGCCCGATCAGGTTCTTCATCTCGACCCGACGCCCGAGCCGGGCGGTCTCGCCCAGAGGCCAGCCGCAGACCGCCCGCACATGCTGTTCGAACTGCGAGGTGGCGGCGCCGCCCAGCGTCCAATGGCCGGAATTGTGCACCCGGGGGGCGATCTCGTTCACCACCAGGCGCTCGGACCCGTCGTCGGTGACGAGGAAAAGCTCGACGGCGAGAACGCCCACGTAATCCAGGGACTCGGCAATCGACCGAGCGATCCGGACCGCCTGCTCCTCCGTGTCGGGCGAAACGCCGGCCGGAACCGCAGTGGTGTCGAGGATATGGTTGCGGTGCTCGTTGGCGCACAGGTCATAGGCGGCGAACGCGCCGGACGCGGTTCGCGCGGCGACCACCGAGACCTCCCGCTCGAAGGGCACGAAGCCCTCCAGGATGGAAGCCGCGCGCCCGATCTCGTCCCAGCCCGCGATCGGGTCGGCCTCGGGGCCGATCTTCACTTGGCCTTTCCCGTCGTAGCCGAAGCGGCGGGTCTTGAGCACGGCGGGCCGGCCGATCCGCTCGACAGCCTCGGCGAGTTCGGCCTCGCTGGACACGGGCGCGAAGGGCGCGACCGCAATGCCGAGGCCGGCGATGAAGCTCTTTTCGAGGAAGCGGTCCTGCGACACGGCCAGGGCCTGGGCGTTGGGGGCCAGCAGGGCGTGGGCGCTCAAGGTGGCGGCCGTTTCGCTCGGCACGTTCTCGAATTCGTAGGTCACCACGTCGACCGCCTTGGCGAAGCGCACCAGATTCGCCTCGTCCTCATAGGCCGCGATGGTGTATTCGGTCGCGACCTCGAAGGCCGGGCTGTTTTCCTCCGGCGCATAGACATGCGTCCGCAGGCCCAGCTGCGCCGCCGCCATGGCGATCATGCGGCCAAGCTGGCCGCCGCCGAGGATTCCGAGGGTGCAGCCGGGACGGATCATCGGTTCCTCACCCTTCGTTGGAGGGGCGCTCGGCCACGCTTTCGCTCTGGCGCTGCCGCCAAGCGTCGAGGCGCTCGGCGAGAGCGGGATCGTGCAGGGCCAGCACGGCCGCCGCCAGCAACGCCGCGTTCACCGCGCCGGCACGGCCGATGGCGAGGGTGCCCACGGGGATACCGGCCGGCATCTGGACGATGGAGAGCAGGCTGTCCTGGCCGGACAGAGCCTTGGATTCGACCGGGACGCCGAAGACGGGCAGGGGGGTCATGGCGGCCGCCATGCCGGGCAGGTGGGCGGCCCCTCCGGCGCCTGCGATGATGACCTGGAAGCCCTCGGCCCTGGCGCCCTTGGCGAAGGCATAGAGCCGGTCCGGCGTGCGGTGAGCGGACACGATGCGGGCCTCGTGGGCGATCCCGAGCGCATCGAGCGTCTCGGCCGCGTGGCGCATGGTGGCCCAGTCGGACTGGCTGCCCATGATGATGGCAATGGGAGGATGCGCCATGGCGTGGCTCCGGCTTCAAGGCCTTCAGATCTTCAGCCGGAATAGCGAAGCCGCCTCGGGCAGGCAAGGCCGTTCCCGCGAAGGCGCTGAATTCTCACGCGATAATGTCTGGGGTGAGCTGATCCTCGAGCCGGATGATCTGGTCCTTGAGGGAAAGCTTGCGCTTCTTCAGGCGCTGGACCTGCAGCTGATCGCCGGCCACCATGCTCTCCAGGGCGTCGATGGCCATGTCGAGATCACGGTGTTCCTGCTTCAGACGGGCCAATTCCGCTTCCAGTTCAGCCAATTCGGTCATTGAAAATACCTAGAGCCTCGGACCCAAAGTGGATTCCACCGTCGGGATCGATCCGATGCTCGATCCCTCCGGCGGCGCATCGTTGGGCGCGGAAAACCGGGTCCCCATTTCCGCACGATGCGCTAGATGCCCGGCCGACTTGCCTCTGGGCCAAGAGGGGCGGAAGTATGCTCTCGGGCCCTGTGGAGAGCAAGATCGCCCGATCATCTTCTACTCTCGATTCTTCGAATTTCGCCTTCGACTCGCCACACTCTGTCTGCCACAATCGGCCTGTCAGTAGATCGAATAGGAGGAACTGACATGCCGCTGCAGAATCACCTGACGGAACTGGAACGGAAGCATCGCGCCCTCGAGCGCGAGATCCAGGATACCCTCAACAGACCGTCGGCAGATGACATGAGGCTGGCAGAACTCAAGCGCAGGAAGCTTCAGCTCAAGGATGAGATTACCCGACTGAGAAGCTCCGAATCGGCGTTGCACTAGCCGTAGAATTCCCTGCAATTTCCCACCTGAAGAAGCCGTCGCTTCACCCAACGAGCGGCGGCTTTTTCATGGGCGCCTCACAGATACGCGGCGACGCCGTCATAGATCAGCTTGGCGCCCACGAGGATCAGCAGGACATAGACGGCCGTGTAGAACGCCTGTCCGGATACGCGGCGCACGAGGAGGACGCCGGCCCAGGTCGAGGCGATGGCCACGGGAAACAGGGCACCCGCCGTCGCCATGTTCTCGAGCGTAAACTGCCCGAGGGCCAGATAGGGCGGAACCTTGATCCAGTTGACGAGCGCGAAGAGCACGGCCCCCGTGCCGACGAAGATGTCGCGCGGCAGCCGCTGGGGCATGACATAGATCTGGAAGGGAGGGCCGCCCGCATGGGCCACCATGCTGGTGAAGCCTGTCACCCAGCCCCAGAAAATGCCGCGTGGAACGTCGGCTGGCGCGGGCTTCGGCGGGGTGGCCCGGCGTTCCACCACCATGCGGCGGATGGCGAAGGCCACCGAGATCACGCCCACGGCCAGCTTGACCGCCGCATCGGAGACCTGGGCGGCCAGGAGATAGCCCGTGAGGATGCCCGAAACGGCGCCCAGGAGCAGGATCACCACGTTGCGCCGGTCCCAGGCATGCCGGTAGGCCCAGACGGATACCACGTCCTGGACGATCAGGATCGGCAGGGTGATGGCGGCGGCCTGAACGGGCGAGACCACGAGCGCCATCAGGGGGAGCGAGAGGGCGCCGAGCCCTGAGAAGCCGCCCTTGGCCAAGCCGAGTAGGATCACCGCGGGAATGGTGGCGGCATAGAAGAGAGGATCGGTAATCACGACAGCACTCGCCGAAAGTCGACTCACCGAAAGTCGCCCCTGACCACGGCTTGGGGGCCTGCTACCACAGCAGGCGCTTGAAGTCTCATGCACAGAACGCAACGGGGAACGCCATGCCATCCGCCCAGAGCCGGTATCACGAGGTCTATGCCGGCTGGAAAGCTGATCCCGTAGGCTTCTGGGAACAGGCGTCCCGGGAAATCGACTGGATCAAGCCCGCGGAGGCGGTGTTCGACCCGCAGGCGGGCGTCTACGGCCGCTGGTTCGTCGGTGCCGAGTGCAACACCTGCTACAACGCCGTCGACCGGCACGTGGCCACGCGTGGCGACCAGCCGGCGATCATCTACGACAGCCCCGTCACCGGCACCAAGCGCAGCATTACCTATGCGGAACTGCAGGACGAGGTCGCAACCCTCGCGGCCGTGCTGCAGGACATGGGCGTCGCGAAGGGCGACCGGGTCGTCATCTACATGCCGATGATCCCGGAGACGAGCTTCGCGATGCTGGCCTGCGCGCGCATCGGGGCCATTCACTCCGTCGTCTTCGGCGGCTTCGCCGCCAAGGAACTCGCGACCCGCATCGACGACGCACGGCCGAAGATCATCCTGTCCGCGTCCTGCGGCATCGAAGGCGGGCGCGTCATCCCCTACAAGCCGCTCCTGGACGAGGCGATCGCCTTGTCCTCGTCAAAGCCGGAGGCCTGCCTCGTCTTCCAGCGGCCGCAACTCGCCTGCGCCCTCGCCGAGGAGCGCGACCGGGACTGGGCCGGCGCCGTTGCGGCGGCCAGGTCCGAAGGCCGGACGGCGGACTGCGTCCCGTTGGCGGCGACCGACCCGCTTTACGTGCTCTATACGTCGGGCACGACCGGCATCCCGAAAGGCGTGGTGCGCGACAACGGCGGCCATATGGTCGCGCTCAAATGGTCCATGGGCCACTTCTTCGGCGTGAAGCCGGGCGAGGTGTTCTGGGCGGCCTCCGACGTGGGCTGGGTGGTCGGCCATTCCTACATCGTGTACGGGCCGCTCCTGCACGGCTGCACGGCCATCCTCTACGAGGGCAAGCCGGTGGGCACGCCCGACGCAGGGGCCTATTGGCGGGTGATCTCGGATCATGGGGTCGTGACCCTCTTCACCGCGCCGACCGCCTTCCGGGCGATCAAAAAGGAGGATCCGAAGGCGGAACTCCTGAAGACATATGATCTATCGTCGTTCCGAGCCCTGTTCCTGGCCGGCGAGCGGGCGGATCCGGACACGGTCAAATGGGCCGAGGACATCCTGCAGGTGCCCGTCATCGACCATTGGTGGCAGACGGAGACCGGCTGGCCCGTGGCCGGCAATCCCCTCGGGCTCGGCGCGCTTCCCGTCAAGCATGGATCGCCCACGGTGCCGATGCCGGGCTACACCCTCGAGGTGCTGGACGAGGGCGGCAAGCCCGTCGGGCCCAACACTATGGGGGCCATCGTCATCAAGCTGCCGCTGCCGCCCGGCGCCCTGCCGACCCTGTGGCACGCGGACGGCCGCTTCCGGGATTCGTACCTGTCGGTCTATCCCGGCTACTACAACACCTCGGACGCGGGCTATCTCGACGAGGACGGCTACATCTGGGTCATGGGCCGCACCGACGACATCATCAACGTTGCGGGTCACCGCCTCTCGACGGGTGGCATGGAGGAGGTGTTGGCCTCGCATCCGGCGGTGGCGGAATGCGCCGTGATCGGCATGAAGGACGCGCTCAAGGGCGAGGTGCCGTGCGGCTTCGTTGTTCTGAAGTCCGGCATCGACCGGCCACCGGAGGAGATCGAGACGGAGCTGGTGGCGCTGGTGCGTGACAAGATCGGGCCCGTGGCCGCCTTCAAGCTCGCGATCACCGTGGCACGCCTGCCCAAGACCCGTTCGGGCAAGATCCTGCGCGGCACCATGAAGAAGATCGCCGACGGCGATTCGTGGTCGACGCCGGCCACCATCGATGACCCAATGATCCTGGCCGAGATCGGGGACGCGCTGCGGGCGAGGGGGCTGTCCGTCTGAAGGGGACATGAGGATGCCGGATTCCGCCGAGGACGAGCAGGCGCGTTTCGAGGCTCTGTTGGCGCAGGCTCTCGGAGACGACGACAAGATCCTGGCCCACCGCGCGACCAAGAATGTGCGCAGCGAGGCGCGACACGATGCCGTCAGGGCGAAGGCGAGCTTCGAGCGTCAGCGCGACAGGCCCGCGAAGCCGCGCCGACGGCGGCCGCGCCGCCAGGAGTGAGTGGACGCCCCCTCAAGGAAAAGGCCCGGATCGCTCCGGGCCTTCTGGGTAGAAATCCTACTCCTCGTCCTCGTCGTCGCGCCTGAGCTGCTTGAGCTTGGCGAAGACCGAGTTGACGTCGATGTTCTCTTCCTGCGCCGGCTTCGGGCGGCTCATGTCGGCGAAGGGATCGACCCGCTCGGGAGCCGTGGAGACTTCCGCCGGCATCAGGGTGCCGCCATGCTCCTGGGTCTCGACCTGCGGACGGTCCTTGGCGGCGCGCTGCACCTCGAAGTCGAGATCGATCTGTGAGCAAAGGCCGAGCGTCACCGGGTCCATGGGCGACAGGCTCGCCGAGTTCCAGTGCGTGCGGTCGCGGACCTGCTGGATCGTGGTCTTGGTGGTGCCCACCAGGCGCATGATCTGCGCGTCCTTCAACTCGGGATGGTTGCGCACGAGCCAGAGGATCGCATTCGGGCGGTCGTGGCGGCGGGACACCGGGGTGTAGCGCGGCCCCTTCTTGACCCGCTTCTGCTCCGGCAGCTTCACGCGCATCTCGGCGAGCCGAAGGCGGTGGTTCGGGTTGGCCTGCGCTTTCTCGATCTCCTCACGGGTAAGCTGGCCCGTGGATACGGGGTCGAGGCCCTTGATGCCTGCCGCGACTTCGCCGTCGGCGATGCCCTTCACCTCGAGCGGGTGGAGCTTGCAGAAATCGGCGATCTGATCGAACGACAGCGATGTATTCTCGACGAGCCAAACGGCTGTCGCCTTCGGCATCAACGGTCCCTGGGACATGGATGTGAACCTCCTTCAGGCCGGGCGCCGGATGTCGGCGCCGCACGGCAAAACTCTCTCGCGCTCCGAACCGGCCCGGACCGGAGCATCTCGTCTCACGATGTGAGGGAAACGAGATGATTATAGGGATCGTGCCGGGATGTTGCAAATTTTAAAGGCTCAGCACGATCTTGCCGATGTGCTCACCCCCGTCCATCCGCGCATGAGCCTCGGCCACGTCCTCGAAGGCGAAGCGCGAGTCCAGGATCGGCCGGCACCGGCCCTGCGCCAGGAGCGGCCAGACCTTGTCCTCGAGCGCCTCGGCGATCTCGGCCTTTTCCGCCGGCGACCGCGGGCGCAGGGTCGAACCCGTATGGGTGAGCCGCTTGACCATCAGGCGGCGGAAGTCGACTTCGGCCTTGGGGCTCTGGAGAAAGGCGATCTGAACGATCCGGCCGTCCTGGGCGGCAGCCTCGTAGTTGCGGGTGATATAGTCGCCGCCGACCATGTCGAGGATCACGTCGACGCCTCGGCCCCCTGTGGCCTCCTTGGCGGCCACCACGAAATCCTGGTTCCGGTAGTTGATCGCCACATCGGCCCCAAGTCGCAGGCAGGCGTCGCATTTGTCCGCCGATCCGGCGGTCGCGATCACCGTGGCGCCGAAAGCCTTGGCGAGCTGGATCGCCGTGGTGCCGATTCCGGAGGTTCCGCCATGGACGAGGAGCGTCTCGCCCGATCGCAGACGCCCCCGGTCGAACACGTTGGTCCAGACGGTGAAATAGGTTTCCGGGATGGCGCCCGCCTCCTCGAAGGAAAGGCCTGCGGGAATCGGGAGGGCGTTGCTCTCATGGACCACCGCGTAATCCGCATAGCCCCCGCCGGGGACCAGAGCCATGACCGGTGTGCCGACGGCAAACCGCGCGGCGTCGTGACCGGCGGCCGCGACCTCGCCGGCAATCTCGAGACCGAGGATGTCCGGAGCGCCGGGCGGTGGCGGGTAGCCGCCCTGCCGCTGAATCACGTCGGGGCGGTTCACGCCGGCGGCCTTCACCTTGACCAGGATTTCGCCCTCCTTCGGCACGGGTACCGGGCGCTGGACAACCTTGAGAACCTCCGGCCCACCGCTCCCCTCGGCAATGACGGCACGCATCATCTGCGGGATCTGCCCCATTTTTCCCTCCTTTGGTCAACAAGCTCCCGGGATATAGGCCCCGTTGGCAAGGAATACATGCCGGATTAACGTTGACGATGAACAGGAGGAGAATGCCATGGCCCTCGACCCCTTCGCCGATGAGCCTCGCCAGATCATGAGCGGGCACGAGATCGGCCAGGATCTCTCGATGCTGTCCATCGACGAACTCGACGAACGCGTCGAGATGCTGGAGCAGGAGATCGCACGCCTCAAGGAGGCGAGGGACCGGAAGGAGAATTCCCGTGCGGCCGCGAGCGCCTTCTTCAAGCTCGGCCAGGGGTGAGGCCGGGAACCGAGGTCCATGTAACGAAGGAACGTCCTTAACGGCCCGTTAACCATTTCCGGGTTAGATGTCAGGCATCCGGGCCTCGTCCTGGATGCCGAGTGGCTTCGAAGCCTACTCTGTTTGACGCTTCCCTGTGAGACTTGAAGAGCCGCCGCGAGCGGCTCGATTTTTGTGGTTGGCGCCTTAACCTTAAGAAGAGGTTACCGAGGCAAGACCAGCGGGACCGTCCTATAGTCATCTCAACAGGTCGCAACCTCCGTCGTTCGGTGCGGAGGGCAGGTTTTTGGGAGATGTGCGTGAACGAACCCGACGTGATCCAGCTCGATGTCGATCCTGTCCGGTTCGGACAGAGTTTCGTGGGGTCCGAAGCCTTCAAGGCCCTCTTCCAGGAGGGCATGGAGCTCATCGAGGAAACCGCCGCTTATCTCGACGGCCCCGGCCGTGAGGGATCCCGCAATCTGCCGCGCCAGGAAAGCCTCGTCTATGCCAGCGAGAGCATGCGCCTCACCACCCGCCTGATGCAGATCGCCTCATGGCTGCTGCTGCAGCGCGCAGTGGCCGAAGGGGAGATCTCCCCTGATCAGGCGCAGCTGGAGAAGAACCGGGTCCGCCTGAACTCCCATGACACCGCCACCACGGTTTCCGAATACGAGACGCTTCCCGAGCGCCTGCGCGAGCTGATGGGCTTGGCGACACGGCTTCACACCCGGATCCTCCATCTCGAGCGCCTCATCGCCGAAGCCGGAGCGCCTTCTCAAGCCCCGGTTCCTAACCCGGTCGCCACGCAGCTCGGCATGCTCCAGCGGGCTTTCGGGCTGACGGAGTAGCGGCTTTGGCCCGGCCCGGGTCGCCATCGCCCGGACAAGCTCGGCGATGGCGGCGTTACACTGCGGCGTTCCTGGCCAGGGCAAGAGAATGAGCCAAGAAAAAGCCCCGCCGAAGCGGGGCTTTTGCATTCCGGTCTGAAGAAACCGACGCGAGGCGCCAGCTTACTTCTTGCCGCCGAGGCCCAGGCCGCCGAACTTCGAGTTGAAGCGCGACACGCGACCGCCACGGTCGAGCAGCTGCTGCTGGCCGCCGGTCCAGGCCGGGTGGGTGTTCGGGTCGATGTCGAGGTTGAGGGTGTCGCCCTCTTTGCCGTAGGTCGAGCGGGTCGTGTACTCGGTGCCGTTGGTCATGACCACTTTGATGAAGTGGTAGTCGGGATGATCGGTTTCTTTGCGCGCCATTGCCATAGTCCTTCTTGCGGCCAGCCAGATCTGGTCAGCCCGCAATGTTGAGATCGAGCCTGAATTGATGAATGCGCGCCTATACCTCACTTAAGACCTTGAAACAAGCCGGGCTAATGGTGCTAAACCGCCCGATGTCGCAATTCCCGAAGACGTAAGGTGTCATGGCCGACCATTCCCAAGGGCAGAACCGCCCCAAGGCTGCGCTGAGCGCCCTGAAGCCGCTCGTTCCCTACGGCCTGGCTTACAAGGGGCGGATCGCGGCGGCGCTGGTTGCCCTCGCCATGGCGTCGGCTGCCACTCTGGTCGTGCCGATCGCGGTCAGGCGGGTCATCGATTTCGGCTTCTCGGAACAGGGCCGGGCCTACATCAACGCCTATTTCGCCCTGCTGGTCGTGGTCGTGGGCGTGCTCGCCCTGGCGAGCGCCCTTCGCTACTACTGCGTCATCACCCTCGGCGAACGGGTCGTGGCCGACCTGCGCTCCGCCGTGTTCCGGCACCTGACTTCCCTCGATCCCGCCTTCTTCGACCAGACCAAGAGCGGTGAGATCGTCTCCCGGCTCACCGCGGACACCACCCAGGTCAAGGCGGCTTTCGGGGTCAGCATTTCGATCGCCCTGCGCAATCTCTTCCTCTTTCTTGGCGCGACCGTCCTCATGATCATCACGAGCCCGAAGCTCTCGGCGCTCGTGCTTCTCGCCATCCCGGTCATCGTCCTGCCCCTGGTCTTCTCCGGCCGGGCCGTGCGGCGGCGCTCGCGCGCCGCCCAGGACCGCCTCGCGGATGCTTCCGCTTATGCCGCGGAGGCGATCGGGGCTGTCAGGACCATGCAGGCGTTCGGCATGGAGAGCCTCACCGCCGCCCGCTTCGCTGCAGCCGCCGAGGACGCTTTCGACGCGGCCAGGCTGTCGACCACCATGCGGGCCTTCCTGACCGGGGCCGGCATCTTCCTGATCTCGGCGAGCGTGGTCGGCGTGCTCTGGTACGGCGCCCAGGACGTCCTGGCCGGGCAGATGACCGGCGGGCGCCTGTCGCAGTTCGTGCTCTATGCGGTCTTTGCCGCAAGTTCTCTCGGCCAGCTCTCGGAGGTCTACGGCGAACTCGCCCAGGCGGCCGGCGCTGCGGAGCGCCTGGGCGAGATCCTTGCCGCGAAGCCGGCCGTGGAGCGGCCGCGCCAACCCAAAGCGCTGCCGGAGCCGCCGCTCGGCACGGTGGCTTTCACGGATGTGCACTTCGCCTATCCGACCCGGGCCGACCAGCGCGCGGTCCACGGCCTGAGCTTTGCCGTGCAATCCGGAGAGCGCGTCGCCATCGTCGGGCCCTCGGGAGCCGGCAAGAGCACGATCCTTCAGCTGCTGCTGCGCTTCTACGATCCTCAAGCTGGAACGATCCGGGTCGACGGGGTGGCGATCCAGGAGGCGGACCCCTTTGCCCTGCGGGCCCGTATGGCCCTCGTGCCTCAGGAGCCGACGATCTTCGCCGCCTCGGTCCTCGACAACATCCGCTACGGCCGCCCGGACGCCAGCGAGGAGGAGGTGCGCCGCGCTGCCGAACTCGCCTCCGCGGACGGCTTCATCCAGGCTCTGCCGGAGGGCTACCGGTCCATGATCGGCGAGCGCGGCGTGACCCTGTCGGGCGGCCAGCGCCAGCGTCTCGCCATCGCCCGGGCGATCCTGAAGGACGCCCCGATCCTGCTCCTCGACGAGGCGACCTCGGCGCTCGACGCGGAGAGCGAGCGCAAGGTCCAGACCGCCCTCGACCGGCTGATGGAAGGCCGCACCACTCTGGTCATCGCCCATCGCCTGGCTACCGTGCGCTCCGCCGACCGCATCCTGGTCATGGACAAGGGCGTGATCGTCGAGGAGGGCACCCACGAGACGCTCCTTGCCCAGGGTGGTCTCTATGCCCGTTTGGCCCGACTCCAGTTCACGAGCGCCGAGGAGCATCACGAGGCGGCCGAATAAAGTCTCTGCCCGACCCATGTTTGCCATGCTTTCATGGGAGACAGGACCTGCACAGGCGATTCGTCCGGCCCGGAGGACGGCATGGTGGTCAGCAGGAGGCACCCTCAGGATTCCCCCCGCATCAACGTCCTCGAGCCGTGGGATCTCCAGTACTGGTCCGACCGCTGGAACGTCCCGCGCCAGCAGGTCGTCGACACCATTCGACGCGTCGGAGATCAGGTCCATGACGTCGCGCTGGCTCTAGGGAAGAGGTAAGCGCAAAGGTCTGCCGTTCTGGTGTGCCCGTCCGGGCATGCTAGAACACGGCTCATGCCCGATCTTTACCCACCCATTGAACCCTTCGATGCCGGCATGCTCGACGTCGGGGACGGGCATTGCGTCTACTGGGAAGTCTGCGGGAATCCGGCTGGACAGCCGGCTCTCGTTCTCCACGGAGGTCCCGGCTCAGGCTGCACCGCGAATGCGCGGCGCAGCTTCGACCCGAGGGTCTACCGGATCGTGCTGTTCGATCAGCGCGGCAGCGGGCGGAGCACACCCCATGCGAGCGAACCCGGCATCGACCTGTCCACCAACACGACCGCCCATCTGATCGCGGATATCGAACGGCTGCGGCAGCATCTCGGGGTCGGGCGCTGGCTGCTGCTGGGCGGCTCCTGGGGCTCGACCCTGGCGCTCGCCTATGCCGAGCGGCATGCGGAGCGTGTTTCGGCAATGGTGCTGTTCAGCATCGCCACCACCACGGCGGCCGAGATCGACTGGATCACCCGAGGCGTCGGGGCCTTTTTCCCCGAGGCGTGGAGCCGGTTCAGGGCAGGCGTCCCCGAGGCGGATCGGGCGGGGAGCCTCGTCGAGGCCTATCACCGCCTTCTCATGGATCCGGACCGTGGCGTCCACGAGAAGGCCGCCCGGGACTGGTGCGACTGGGAAATGGCCATCGTGGCGGTGCATCCGGGCCACAAGCCCCATCCCCGGTATGAGGATCCGGCCTTCCGCTTGGGGTTCGCGCGGCTCGTCACCCATTACTGGCGCCATCGCGCCTGGCTCGGGGAGGGGGCTCTGCTGCGCGACGCCGGCCGCCTTGCCGACATTCCCGGCATCCTGATCCACGGCCGGCTCGATATCGGGGGTCCACTCGTGACGCCCTGGAGCCTTCAACGGCATTGGCCCGGCAGCGAACTCATTGTCGTGGCCGAGGCCGGGCACGACGCGCGCGATCCGGGCATGACCGAGACCATCGTGGCCGCGACGAACCGGTTTGCGCGGCTCACCGCTCCGTGAGCTTCAGCTCGATACGGCGGTTGCGCGCATAGGCCTCCTCCGTCGTCCCGCTGTCGAGGGGCTGGAACTCGCCAAAGCCGGCGGCGACGAGATGCTGGGGCTGGACGCCGCGGGCGACGAGCGCCTGCACCACCGCGATGGCGCGGGCGGAGGACAGGGCCCAGTTCGACGGGAACTGCGAGGTGTTGATGGGCCGCTGATCGGTGTGGCCGTCGACGCGGATCACCCAGGGGATGTCCGGCGGAACCTGACGCTCCAATTCGATGAGGGCGGAGGCGATGCGGTCGATCTCGCCGGAGGCCTCCGGCCGCAGGAAGGCCTGGCCGGCCGGGAAAAGCACCTCGGACTGGAATACGAAGCGGTCGCCGACGATGCGCACGTCGGGCCGGCTGCCGAGGATCTGCCGCAGGCGGCCGAAGAAGTCGGACCGGTAGCGGGCGAGCTCCTGGACCCTCTGGGCCAGAGCCACGTTGAGGCGGCTGCCGAGGTCGGCGATGCGGGCCTGGCTTTCCTTGTCCCTGTTCTCGGACGCGGATAGGGCGTCCTCGAGGGCGGCCAGCTGACGGCGCATGGCGGCGATCTGCTGGTTGAGGATCTCGACCTGGCTCAGGGCCCGGCCGGTGGCCTGACGCTCGGTTTCGAGCTGGGTGCCCAGCTCCTGCGCCTGAACCTGCGCGGCGCCGCCGCTGTCGAGAAGGCTCTGCAGGCGCGCCCGCTCGGCCTCGTTGGCGCGCAGGGTGGTCTGCAGGGACGTGACCGTGTCCTCGATGGTGCGCCGGTTCGAGCGCTCGAGGGAGAGAAGGTCGGTCAGTTCCGAGATCTGGCGGTTGAGGCGGTCGAGCACCGTGTCGCGACCCGACAGCTCGCGGGACAGGAAGAACTGGCCCACCGTGAAGACCGAGATCAGGAAGATGATGGCGAGCAGCAGCGTCGACAGGGCATCCACGAAGCCAGGCCAGTAATTGATCTGGCCGCCGCGCCCGCGCCGCCGGCCTCCTGCGCTCGAGACCGGCATCAGGGCAGCCTTTCACGGGAGAGGCGGTCGAGCACCTGCTTGAGCTCCTTCTCGCGGGCAGCCTGAGCCTCGACCCAGTCGCGGATCATCTGTTGCTCTGCGCGCATGTGCTGCACGAGACCCTGCACGCCCTCGGCCAGATTGGCCATGGCCTGGGTCGCGGCCCGGCCGCCAGCACCGTCGTTCACGGCCGCGGTGAGGCGGTTCAGCGCCACCGTCAGGTCGTGCGAGGTGGCGCCGGAGCGCAGGGACGTATCGGCCGGCGTGTCCATGGTGGAGGTGGCGAGCCAGTCCTCCAGCTCCGTGTAAAAGCGGCTCTGAGCTTGGCCGGCCTGAAGGTCGAGGAAGCCCAGGACGAGGGAGCCCGCGAGGCCGAAGAGCGAAGCCGAGAACGACAGGCCCATGCCCTGCAGGGGGCCGGCCAGGGAGTTCTTCAGCTCGTCGAAGAGCACTGCCGTGTCCTGGCCGGTGCGCAGCGACGAGATGATGCGCCCGACCGAGCCCACCGTATCGATCAGGCCCCAGAAGGTGCCGAGCAGGCCCAGGAACACCAGAAGGCCGGCGAGATAGCGCACGATCTCCCGGCTCTCGTCGAGGCGGGCCCCGATGGAATCGAGCACCGAGCGGGTCGCGGCGACGGAAAAGCCCGCCTGGCCGGGACGGTTGCCGAGGAGAGCCGCGAGGGGCGCCAGCAGGACCGGCGGGGAGGGGGCGACGAGCCCGTCTTCGGATTGCCGCAGGGTGTTGACCCACCGCACTTCGGGAAAGAGCCGCCAGACCTGCCGGATGGCCAGCACGATGCCGATGAACATGACGCCCAGGATCAGCGCGTTGAGGCCGGGATTGGCCTGGAACGCCTCCCAGATCTGCCGGTAGAGGATGAAGGCGACAAACCCTGCCAGAACCAGGAAGACCGCCATGCGGATCAGGTAGATCCGCGGTGGGGTAAGGGGTTGGTCCGCCATCGCTATCCTGTGCGTTCGTGCTTCGGGCCTGCTCTAGAGCCTCGGACCCGCAAGTGGAATCCACTTTCGGGATCGATCCGATGCTCCTCGCCCTGAAGCGGCGCATCGTTCCCTGCGGAAAACCGGGGCCACTCTTCCGCACGATGCGCTAATGTGACCGCGCCCGTCCGAAGGATCAAGCGCGACCATGGTCCCCCTTGGCCGGCACGAACAGAAATATCGTCGGCGGAAAGACTAGCCTTTGGCTTTTTTCAGCAGCTTGAGCAGGTCGCGATGCATGACCTCGTTGCCGCACGCGATCGAGCCCTTGGCCATCGGGTCGCTGCCGCCGTCCGCGTCGGACACGAAGCCGCCCGCCTCGCGGACCATCAGGATGCCGGCCGCCATGTCCCAGGAGTTCAGGCCCCGTTCCCAATAGGCGTCGAAGCGCCCGCAGGCCACATAGGCGAGGTCGAGGGAGGCGGCGCCCCAGCGGCGCATGCCGCCCACATAGCCCATCACGGCGGCGGTCTCGCGCAGGAAGAGGCCATGATCGCCCCGGCCGATATGGGGCAGGCCGCAGGCCACGACGGCATCGGCGAGGTCGCCGCGGGCCGCCACGCGGATGCGGCGGTTGTTGAGATAGGCGCCCTTGCCGCGCTCGGCGATGAAGAATTCGTCCTTGGCCGGATCGTAGATCACGCCGGCGACGATCTGTCCGTCGCGCTCAAGCCCGACCGAGATCGCGAATTGCGGCAGGCCGTGCAGGAAGTTCGTGGTGCCGTCGAGCGGGTCGATATGCCAGCGATGGCTCGTGTCGGTGCCCTCGACCACGCCTTCCTCCTCCATGATGAAGCCGTAGCCGGGGCGCGCCTTCTCGAGCGCCTCGCGGAGGATCTTTTCCGCCTTGCGGTCGGCCGCCGAGACGAAATCGCCCGGGCCCTTGCGGGAGACCTGCAGGTTCTCGACCTCGCCGAAATCGCGCTTGAGCGAGCGCGAAGCCTTCATCACGGCATCGGTCATGACGGTCATGAGGGGCGAACGGATCATCGGGCAGGTCCTGGCAAAGAGCGAATATCAATAGAAGGTGTGGTCGATGGACCACGGGGCGAGTTGCGTCAAGCGGTGGTCAACCGGGCCGAGACGCAAATGATCCCGGGCCCAGGGCATTTCATGCACTCAGCGCATGCCGAGGCGCTCCGCAGCCAGCTTCTCGGCGCGTTTGCGGTCCTCGGCGCTCATGTCCTTGAGCGCGTCGTCGAGCCAGGGGTCGGCGAGTCCCTGGGCGGCTGCCAGAATATGCCAGGCCGCCGCATCGACCTTGTTGGCGGGCACGCCGCGACCGGCGACGAGGAGACGGGCCAGACGGTTCTGCGCGATGGCATTGCCCTTGGCGGCGGCGCGGCGGAAATAGCGCGCGGCCTGGGATTCGCTGGCCGGAACACCGTCCCCGTTGAAGAGCAGGATCGCGTATTCCACTTCGCCGACCGAGCTGCCGTTGCGGGCGGCACGCTCGAACAGCCGGGCCGCATCCGCGGGACTGCGAGCGACGCCCCGGCCCTTGAGGTAGAGCACGCCGAGCGCATGCTGCGCATCCGGGATCTCCGCGGCGGCTGCCCTCTTCAGGAGTTCGACGGCCTTCTGCAGGTCCGCGTCGTTGCCGCTGGTGAGCAGGAGCAGGGCGAGATTGTGGGAGGCCAGCGGGTTGCCCTTGGCGGCGGCCTCTTCGAGCCAGGCGCGGCCCTGCCCGGCGTTTTTGGCCATTCCGCGGCCGTCGAGGGCCATCAGCCCCAGGGACGCGAGCGCATTAGCGTCGCCGCGCTGCGCCGCCAGGCGGTACCATTCGGACGCCTTCTTGGGATCCATGGCGATCCCGAGGCCCTGATTGTAGAGCTCGCCCAAGAGGGTCATGGCAGCCGCATCGTTGTTGTTCTTCTCCAGCCGCAGGGTCGCTTCGCGGAAGGCCGTTTCGTAGAGGCCGCGCTGATAGGCCCCGTAGGCGAGATCAAGCTCCTTGGCAGGGCTCGCGGTCGCGGAAGCCGCCAGCAGAACGCCGCCGATGATCCAGGACAGCCGCATCAGCGCGAGGCCTCCTGCCGGTCCAGGATCTCCAGGGCCGCCTTCACGGCCGCCGCTGGCCCGTCAGGATGGGACCAGACGGCCTCGCCCAAGGCGACGAATTCCGCCTGCGTGGCCGCCAGGGGCTCGACCGCGTCGAGGCTTGGCGCATAGGCCACGCACGGCGTCTCGAAGATCTCGGCCCACCAGGAGGCCCGCTCCACCACGCTCTCCAGAGAGGGCACGGATCCGTCCGGACGCGGCTCGCCGAAGAGCAGGTAGTCGGCCCCGGCTTCGCCGAGGGTCATTGCGTCATCCTTGGTCCGGATCGATCCGGCTCCGATGACGCGCTCGGATTTCAGGCGGTCTCGCAATTCGCGCAGGCGGGCCGGATCGCCCGGAACATGCACGCCGTCGGCGCCGCCCCGGGCCGCAACGGTCGCAAGATCCGCCTCGCCTTCGGCTGAGACGATCGCGGCCGCGCCATGCTCCTGCGCTGCCGGGGCGAGCGCCTTGACCTGATTGATCAAGCTCCGCTCGTCGGCGGAGCCGAGCCGTAGCAGGACGGCCGCCACGGCTCCGGTGGCGCAGGCCTCGGCCAGGCGCGGCGCGAAGGAGGCGTCCTCCAGGACGGGGGTGATGAGGTAGAGGCGGGCGGCGGTATCGGCCATGGATCTTCGAGGTCACGAAAGAGGATAGACAGCATTCCCATAACGAAAACGGGGCCGTCTTGCGAGGCCCCGCTTGTCGGTGAGGATTGAGGCGAAAAGCGGAACGCTTATTCGGCCGCCTGGCGGCTCGTGCCGAAGGTCGGGTCGAGTTCGCCGGAGGCGTAGCGCTTGGCCATCTCGGCCAGGGTGAACACGCGCTTGATCTTGGAGGCCTGGCCGGCGGTGTTGAACTCCTGCAGACGCTGCTTGCAGAGCTTCGTCATCGCCTCCATGGCGGGCTTCAGATACTTGCGCGGGTCGAACTCGCCCGGGTTCTCGGTCAGGACCTTGCGGATCTGGCCGGTCATCGCCATGCGGTTGTCCGTGTCGATGTTGATCTTGCGCACGCCGTGCTTGATGCCGCGCTGGATCTCCTCCACGGGAACGCCCCAGGTCGGCTTCATCTGGCCGCCGTACTGGTTGATGATGTCCTGGAGGTCCTGCGGGACCGAGGACGAGCCGTGCATCACCAGGTGGGTGTTCGGGAGCTTCTTGTGGATCTCCTCGATCACGTGCATGGCGAGGATCGCGCCGTCCGGCTTGCGGGTGAACTTGTAGGCGCCGTGCGAGGTGCCCATGGCGATGGCGAGCGCGTCGACCTTGGTCTCGGCCACGAACTTCACGGCTTCGTCGGGATTGGTCAGCAGCTGGTCGTGCGAGAGCTTGCCCTCGGCGCCGTGACCGTCCTCGGCCTCGCCTTCGCCGCTCTCGAGCGAGCCGAGCACGCCGAGCTCGCCTTCCACCGAAATACCGCCGAGATGGGCCATCTCGACCACCTTCCGGGTGACGCCGACATTGTAGTCCCAATCGGCCGGAGTCTTGCCGTCGGCCTTGAGGGAGCCGTCCATCATCACCGAGGTGAAGCCGGCCTGGATGGCGGTCATGCAGGTGGCGGGCTCGTTGCCGTGGTCGAGATGCACGCAGACCGAAATGTGCGGATAGATCTCGGTGACCGCATCCATCATGTGCTTGAGCATGACGTCGTTGGCGTAGGAACGCGCACCGCGGCTCGCCTGGATGATCACCGGCGCATCGACTTCGCCGGCAGCCGCCATGATCGCGAGCGCCTGCTCCATGTTGTTGATGTTGAAGGCAGGCACGCCGTAGCCTTGCTCGGCTGCGTGATCCAGAAGCTGCCTCATGGTAATGCGGGCCATTTAGTCCTCCGTCTTGGTTTTGGTTTTAAACAGCGCAGAAGCTGAACCTCAGCTTAAGCCATCTAGAGCATCGGCCCTAAAAGTGGATCCCGCTTTTGAGGCCCAGCCGATACTTGTTCTAACCTGGTGCATCGGTGAGCGCGGAGGACCGGGTCCCCTATCCCGCGCGATGCGGCGCGCTTTCGCTTGGCACAGTGGGGAGCCACTCTGCCAAGCCTGGTCTCAGGCTCTCAGCGCTTCCACGCCGGGCAGCGATTTGCCCTCGAGCCATTCGAGGAAGGCGCCGCCTGCCGTCGATACATAGGTGAAGTCGTCCGCAACGCCGGCGTGGTTGAGGGCCGCCACCGTGTCGCCGCCGCCCGCCACGGAGACGAGCTTGCCGTCCTTCGTCCGCTGGGCCGCATGGCGGGCGGCCGCCACCGTGCCCTGGTCGAAGGGCGCGATCTCGAAGGCGCCGAGCGGGCCGTTCCACACCAGCGTGGCCGCGTCGTTGATCGCCGCCGAGACGCGCTCGACCGACTGCGAGCCCACGTCGAGGATCATCTGGTCCTCGGGGATCGCGTCGATGCCGTAGGTGTGATTCATCGCGCCGGCCTTGAATTCATAGGCGCAGACGCCGTCGACGGGCAGGATGATGGCGCAATTGGCCTCACGGGCCTTGTCGATGATCCGCAGGGCGGTCGCGGCCAGATCCTTCTCGGCGAGCGACTTGCCGATGCCGAGGCCCATGGCGTGCACGAAGGTGTTGGCCATGCCGCCGCCGATCACCAGAGCATCCACCTTGGCGACGAGGTTCTCGAGCAGATCGATCTTGGTCGATACCTTGGCGCCGCCCACGATGGCGACGACCGGGCGTTTGGGAGCTTCCAGGCCCTTGGTCAGGGCATCGAGTTCCGCCTGCATGGTGCGGCCCGCATAGGCCGGCAGCACGCGGGCGAGACCCTCGGTGGAAGCGTGGGCGCGATGGGCCGCCGAGAACGCGTCGTTCACGTAGAGGTCGCCGAGTTTCGCCAGATCCTGCACGAAGGCCGGATCGTTCTTCTCCTCGCCCGCATGGAAGCGGGTGTTTTCCAGGAGCAGCACGTCGCCGTCCCTCAGGGCGGCGACGGCCTTGCCCGCGGCCGCGCCGATGCAGTCGTCGGCGAAGGCCACGGGCTTTCCGAGATGCGTCGAGACCGCTTCCGCGACCGGCTTCAGGGATTCCTTGGGATCGCGTCCCTTCGGGCGTCCGAAATGGGCGAGAAGGATCACCTTTCCCCCCTTGTCGGCGATCTCCCGGATGGTGGGCAGGACGCGCTCGATGCGCGTCGCGTCCGTCACCCGGCCGTTCTCCATCGGGACGTTGAGATCGACCCGGACGAGAACGCGTTTTCCCTTGACGTCGGCCTGGTCGAGCGTGCGGAAGGCGGTCATGAAGCGGCCTCCCTTAGATGAGCTTCGCCATGGCGACGGCGGTGTCCGCCATGCGGTTCGAGAAGCCCCACTCGTTGTCGTACCAAGACAGCACGCGCACGAAGTTGCCCTCCATCACCTTGGTCTGGTCGAGGTGGAACACGGAGGAATGCGGATCGTGGTTGAAGTCGGACGAGACGTTCGGCTGGTCCGTGTAGCCGAGGATGCCCTTCAGCGGGCCGTCGGCGGCAGCCTTGATCGCCGCGTTGATCTCCTCCTTCGTGGTGTTCTTCTTGGCCACGAACTTGAAGTCGACCACGGAGACGTTCGGGGTCGGTACGCGGATCGACGAACCGTCGAGCTTGCCGTTCAGGTCGGGCAGCACGAGGCCCACCGCCTTGGCGGCGCCGGTCGAGGTCGGGATCATGTTCAGGGCCGCCGCGCGGGCGCGGTAGAGATCCTTGTGCATCTGATCGAGGGTCGGCTGATCGTTGGTGTAGGAGTGGATCGTCGTCATGAAGCCCTTCTCGATGCCCACCGCCTCATGAAGCACCTTCGCCACGGGGGCGAGGCAGTTCGTGGTGCAGGAGGCGTTCGAGATGACCACGTGGTCCTTCGTCAGCTTGTCGTCGTTGACCCCGTAGACGACCGTGAGGTCGGCACCGTCGGCCGGGGCCGAGACGATGACGCGCTTGGCGCCGGCGGTTAGGTGCGCCGAGGCCTTCTCCTTCGAGGTGAAGATGCCGGTGCACTCCATGGCGATGTCGACGCCGAGCTCCCGGTGCGGCAGAGTCGCCGGATCCTTGATCGCCGTCACGCGGATCTTCTGGCCGTTGATGACGAGGAACTCGCCGTCGACCTGCACGTCGGCCGGGAAGCGGCCATGGACGGAATCGAAGCGGAGCAGGTGAGCGTTCGTCTCGACCGGCCCGAGATCGTTGATGGCAACCACCTCGATGTCCTTGCGGCCGCTCTCCACGATGCCGCGGAGGATGTTGCGTCCGATGCGACCGAATCCGTTGATCGCGACCTTCACCGTCATAGTCTTAGCTCCCTTGTGTAGCGAGGCCTCAGGTCTTCTCGAGCCTCAGAGATTGTGTGTCCGGAGGACCTTCTCGGCCACGGCTTCGGCCGTGATGCCGAAGTGCTTGTAAAGGTCCTTGTAGGGCGCGCTGGCGCCAAACCCATGCATGCCGACGAAAATTCCGTCCGGGCCGATGACCGAATCCCAGCCGAAGCGCACCGCCGCCTCGACCGCGACCTTGATCGGCGCGTCGCCGATGACGCGGGCGCGGACCTTCTCGGGCTGGGCCAGGAAGAGGTCGAGCGAGGGGACCGACACGACACGGACGGCGAAGCTTTGCTCGTCGAGAAGCTTTTGGGCCGCGAGCGCAATCTCGACCTCGGAGCCCGACGCGAAGATGGTCACGCGAGCCTTGCCGTTCGCCGGCGAGAGCTCGTAGGCGCCCGTGGCCGAGAGATTGGTCGCGCCGCCGTCCCGCCGGACCTGCGGCAGGTTCTGGCGGGTGAGCGCCAGGGTGCTCGGCCCGTCGGTGCGCTCGAGGGCGAGCTGCCAGGCTTCCGCCGTCTCGATGGCATCCGCCGGGCGGAACACGCGCATCTTCGGCATGGAGCGAAGGGCGGCCAGATGCTCCACGGGCTGGTGGGTGGGGCCGTCCTCGCCGAGGCCGATCGAGTCGTGGGTCATCACGTAGACCACCGGAATGCCGGCGAGCGCCGCGATGCGCATGGCGGGACGGGCATAATCGGTGAAGACCAGGAAGGTTGCGCCGGCCGGCACGTAGCCGCCATGGAGCGCGATGCCGTTCATGGCCGCTGCCATGCCGTGCTCGCGGATGCCGTAATGGATGTAGCGGCCAGCGTAGTTGCCCGGCGAGATGGCGGTCAGGTTCTTGGTCTTGGTGTTGTTGGACGGCGTCAGGTCGGCCGAGCCCAGGATCAGCTCCGGCACCGCCTCCGTAATGACCTCGAGGGCGATCTCGCTCGCCTTGCGGGTGGCGACGGCCTGCGGCTCGGCGACGAGCCGGTCCTTCAGCCGGGCGACGGCGTCGGCCAAGCCCTCGGGACGCACGCCCTTCACCCGGCGCTCGAACTCGGCGCGCTTCTCGGCGGGCAGGGCCTTCAGGCGATCGGTCCAGGCCTTGCGCTGCCGGCGGCCCTTCTTGCCGGCCTTCGCCCAGGCGTCGCGGATGTTGTCCGGAATCTCGAAGGGCGCGTGGCTCCAGCCGTAGGCGGCCTTGGCGCCGGCCAGTTCCTCGGCGCCGAGCGGCTCGCCATGGGCCTTGGAGGTGCCGGCCTTCTTCGGGGCTCCGTAGCCGATGGTGGTCCGGCAGGCGATCAGGGTCGGCTTGTCGGACTTCTGGGCCCGGGCGATGGTGCGTTGGAGAGCCTTGGGGTCGTGGCCGTCGACGCGCACCGCGTTCCAGTTGCAGGCTTGGAAACGCTTCACTTGGTCAACGGAATCGGAGAGCGACAGCGGTCCGTCGATCGAGATCTGGTTGTCGTCCCACAGGACAATCATGCGGTTGAGCTTCAGGTGGCCGGCGAGCGCGATGGCCTCCTGGCTGATCCCCTCCATCAGGTCACCGTCGGAGGCGAGCACATAGGTGTAGTGGTCGACCAGGTCGCTGCCGTATTCGGCGTTCAGCATGCGCTCGGCGAGCGCGAAGCCCACCGCCGTGGCAAGGCCCTGGCCAAGGGGGCCGGTGGTGGTCTCGACGCCCGGGGTCATGAAATTCTCAGGATGCCCGGGGGTCTTCGAGTCGAGCTTGCGGAAGTTCCTCAGCTCCTCGATGGTCATGCCCTTGACGCCCGTCAGGTGCAGGAGCGAGTAGAGCAGCATCGAGCCGTGGCCCGCGGAGAGAATGAACCGGTCGCGGTCGGGCCAGGTCGGATCGGCGGCGTCGTATTTCAGGAATTTGGTGAACAGCACCGTCGCCATGTCGGCCGCCCCCATGGGCAGGCCCGGATGGCCGGATTTGGCTTGTTCGACGGCGTCCATGGCGAGGACGCGCACGGCGTTCGCCAGATCGGAATGGGTGACGCGATCGACGGGGACGGTATCTTGCACGGCGAGATCCACAAATCTTGAGGGCCCCGCAACGGGGCGGTCTGTCCGGAAAAGGCCCGGGCTCCTTAACACGCGGCCAAGGCGAGTCAAAGGCTGGAACGGCGTAATCCCCTTGAGGACCTCCGGTCCCGGTGCCGGCGAAATCGGGTGCCCCGCCTCCTCACGAGGAGCATTGTGCCGAAAACCGGGTCCACTTTTGCCCGCGATGCGCTCGAGCATCGGACCAAAAAGTGGGTCCACTTTTGGGATCGATCCGATGCTCAATTCCTTAAGCGGCGCATCGTTCGGTGCGGAAAACCGAGTCCACTTTTCCGCACGATGCGCTAGTGTCGTGCGCGATTCAGGAGGCATGATGGCGCCCACACTCGAGGAAGCGATGAAGCGGCTGGACATGGCCTTGGGGCTTCTGGAGGCATCCGTCTCCCGTCGTCTGGAGGCCGACCGGCGGCGCGGCGGCCTGGAAACCGAGCTCCAGCTCATGCAGGACGACCGGGCCCGTCTGGCCGTCGAGCTCGACGGTGCGCTCACCAGGCTCCATCGTTTCGAGGCGGCGACGGACGATGTCGGCCGGCGGGTCCGCCAGGCCATCGGAGCCGTCCAGACGGTCCTGGCCCAGGCGGGTCAGCTCGAGCCCGAGGAGGGCTAGGCCATGCCTCAGGTGACGGTGACGATTGCCGGGCAGACCTACCGCATGGCCTGCGGCGAGGGCGAGGAGGGGCATCTCGAGGGCCTGGCGGCCTCCTACGATGCCCGGATCGAGGACATGCGGGTTGCCTTCGGCGAGATCGGCGACCTGCGCCTTCACGTGATGGCGGCCATCGCCCAGGCGGACGAGCTGCACGAGACCAAGCGGCGGGTCGCCGCCCTGGAGGCGGAGGTGGCGACGCTCAACAGCATCAATGCCTCGCGGGACGAGCGCCTCGAACGGATCGAGGCGAGGCTCGCCGAGGGCGTCCAGATGGCGGCCGAGCGGATCGAGGGGCTCGCGCGCAGCCTGAACGGGGCGGGGCAGGGCTGAGAGGCGGCCAGGACATGTCGTCCCCAACCGCCGATCCTCTCGCCAGACGCGTCGAGGAGGCCTGCCTGAACGGCTGGCCCGCCCTTCGGGAGGTGGTCTTCGACGGCTGGCTGATCCGGTTGGCCGAGGGACATACAAGGCGCACGAACTCGGTCAACCTGCTCGGCCCGGGGATTCTGCCGCTGGACCGGAAGGTCCGCTACTGCGAGGAAATCTACGCAGCCCAAGGGCTGCCGACGATCTTCTGCATGCCGTCCACGGTTGACCCCACCCTCGGCCGTCTCCTCGACGGGCGGGGCTACGACCCGCCCGAGGACGAGAGCTGCGTGCTGTTCATGGATTTCAAGGAGACGCCGCCCCGGCCTGCGACGGATGCGCTCCTGGAACAGGGGCTTCCGGGCGAGGCCTGGATGGCCGCTCTCGCGGAGCTTCACGGCCAGAGCGGTCCCGCACGCCGGACCCATCGGAGGATCCTCGAAAGCTTGTCGGTTCCGGCCGTCTTTGCGGCCGTGCCCCGGGATGACGGCCGCCCGGGGGCCCTTGCCTATGGCGCCGTCCATGACGGGATCGTCTGCGTGAACTCCGTCGTCACCCATCCCGCCCTCCGGCGCAGGGGTTTGGCGCGCCAAGCCGTCTCGGCGGTTCTCTCATGGGCGCAGGCGCGGCACGGGGCGACGGGCGCATGCCTGTCGGTCGTCGCCGCAAATGGTCCCGCACGGGCGCTCTATTAGGGCATGGGCTTCACGCGCGAAATGTACCGATACCATTATCGCCGGCGACAGGCCTGAGCGGAATTCCTCGGTCGGGTCGCCGACGAGAAAGATTGGGCGGCGCCCCACTTTTCCCCTTCCCCCGGACCATCCCGATCCCTACATAGGGAAGGCGGGGCTGCGGGGCGCGTTAGGAGTTCATATTCCCCGGGGCCTTATCGATCCTGAAGGGAGCTGTCCCTGACCCGGTCCGTGGACCGGGACATACGGCGCCCACCTACTTTGTAGGTTCCCGGGATCGCTTCTCCGACGGCTTTTCGTGGCTCCGCACCTTATGCAATCTCCTCCCCCCTCCGAACTGAAAGAACGCGTCCGCGGCGAGGTTTTCGCGCGGCGCGATGGCCTCGACAAACACGTCCGCCACGAGGCAGCGCGGGGCATCGCCGACCGCGCTCTCGCATTGCCGGAGTTGAAGGACGTGACTCCGGTCGGAGGCTATTGGCCGATCCGCAGCGAGGTCGATCCGCGCCCGCTCATGGAAGCGTTGCTCGCGCGCGGCCAGGACGTCGCCCTGTCCCAGATCCTCCACCCCCATCTGAGCTGGCGCCTGTGGCAGCCCGGCGACGTGCTGGTCAAAGGCGGCTTCGGCGTGCGCGAGCCCGGCCCGGATGCCCCGGAGGTGTTTCCCAAGGCTCTCCTCGTGCCCCTCGTCGCCTTCGACCGCCGGGGAGGGCGCATCGGCTACGGCAAGGGGCATTTCGACCGGGCCATCGCGGCGCTGGAGGGGCAGCATCCGGTCTTGACGATCGGGCTGGCCTATGCGGTTCAGGAGATCGACGAGGTGCCGGTCGAGCCCCATGACCGGCTCCTCGACGTTGTCATCACCGAAGCCGAACTCATTCGGACGGCCTCCTAGTCAAGGACCCATCATGCGTCTTCTCTTCCTCGGCGACATCGTCGGGCGGCCCGGCCGCAACGCGGTGATCGAGCGCCTGCCCGGCTTACGCGACCGGTGGCAGCTCGACTGCGTGGTGATCAACGGCGAGAACTCCGCCGGCGGATTCGGCATCACGGAGGTCATCTGCGACGAGATCTTAGGCGCAGGCGCCGATGCCATCACGCTCGGCAACCATTCCTGGGATCAGCGCGAGACGCTGGTGTTCATCGAGCGTCAGCCCCGGCTGCTTCGGCCGGCGAACTACCCGCCGGGCACGCCCGGGCGCGGCGCCAATCTCATCGACACCCGCTCGGGCGCCCGGGTCCTCGTCGTCAACGTGATGGGCCGCCTGTACATGGACGCGCTCGACGACCCCTTCGCGGCGGTGGACCGAGAGCTCGAAACCTGTCCGCTGGGGCAGGTGGCCGATGCGGTCATCGTCGACGTGCACGCGGAAGCGACGAGCGAGAAGGAGGCCATGGGGTATCATCTCGACGGCCGGGCGAGCCTCGTCGTCGGCACCCACACCCATGTGCCCACCGCCGATCACCGGGTCCTGCCGGGCGGCACCGCCTATATGTCGGATGCGGGCATGTGCGGCGATTACGATTCCGTCCTCGGCATGCAGAAGGAAGAGGCGATCCGCCGGTTCCTCCAGAAGACGCCCGGCACGCGCCTCGAACCGGGCCTGGGGGAGGGCACGCTTTCGGGCATCGCAGTCGAGACCGACGACCGCACGGGCCTCGCACGGCGGGTGGCGGCGGTTCGCCTCGGGCCGAACCTGGAGGAGACCTGGCCCCGGTTCTGGGATTGAGCAGCGCCCTCCGACGTTATGGCCGGGCCTGTCTTGGCCATTCCGATCCTGTGAGGCGCATCATTTTTTCAATCGGGATCACCGGCATACGGCCGGTGACGATGCGAGGATGCACGGAAGAGAAGCGCGCGACAGCGCACATTCCCTTGGCATGGAGCGTCGCCGTTCCCATCTCTCCCGTCACGGAGGGGACCTTTGGACGCGGATACGGAGACGACACGGCCGAAAAAGGGCCTCTACCACGAGGAGAGCGAGTTCCATCGCGCCCACGAGCACCAGAGCGCCTCTGCAGTCCTGCGGGCCGTCATCGACGAGGCCAAGGGCGAGACGATCTCGATCGGCGAGATCATCGAGGCCTTCGGGGAGCGCGCCTTCGGGTTCGTGTTGATCCTGTTCTCCCTGCCGAACTGCGTGCCGGCCCCGCCGGGCATCGCCGGCATCGTCGGCACGCCGGTCCTGATCTTCGGCATCCAGATGATGCTGGGCCATACCCGGCCCTGGCTGCCCGGCTTCATCCTGCGGCGCAGCGTGTCCACGGCGAAGTTCAAGCGCCTCATCGACATCGCCGAGCCCAGGCTCCGGAAGCTCGAGAGCTACTGCCGGCCGCGGCTCCTTCCGCTCTTCGGGCCCCTCGGGGACCGGGTCGTCGGGTTCTTCGCCTTCCTGGTTGCCGTCTCGGTGCTCATCCCGTTCCCGGGCACCAATTTCCCGCCCTCCATCGCGCTCGTGATCGCGTCCATCGCCATCATGGAGGAGGACGGCTATCTGCTGATCGTCGGGTACCTCATCGGCCTGGCGGGGCTCGCCTATACGGTCACGGTGCTGGGCGCCTCCTACCACCTCATTCTCGCGACCATGCACAACCTGCCGTCCTGGCTCGGATTTTAAGGGCGGGCGAAGAGGGGTCCGGGCACGATCTCTTAAGTGGCGGCCCGTAAACCTATCCCGATTGGATCTCCGGGGGCAGCAGGTGGGCGTACAATCAAGCGAATGGCGGAGCGATCTGACTGACGCTCCGCAGGCGGTCCGGCTATCGGAGGTCCTGGGAGCGCTCAGCCATGCTCTCGACATGACCGAAGGCCAGCCGGTGGGCCATTGCGTAAGGGTCTGCTGGATTGGCGTGCATGTGGGGCGCGAACTCGGACTGGGCGATGCGGCTCTCTGGGAACTCTATTACACGCTTCTCCTGAAGGATCTGGGCTGCAGCAGCAACGCGGCCCGGATCTGCCAGCTCTACCTGACGGATGACCTCACCTTCAAACGAGACTTCAAGTCCGTGGGCGACCGGCTCCCGCAGGTTCTGGGCTTCGTCCTGTCCCATGCCGGCCTGAAGGCCGGGCTGGCGCAGCGGTTCCGCACGGTGATCAACATCGTCCAGAACGGGGGCGAGATCGCTCGCGAACTGATCGAAACCCGCTGCCAGCGCGGCGCCGAGATCGCCCGGCAGCTGCGCTTCCCCGAAGGCGTTGCGCTGGGCATCCAGGCGCTCGACGAACATTGGAACGGGGGCGGCAAGCCGATGGGCACGGCGGGAGCCGACATCCCGGTCTATTCACGCATCGCCCTTCTGGCCCAAGTGGTGGACGTGTTTCATACCGGCGCCGGGGAGGCGGCGGCCCGGCGGGAGGCGCGGGAGCGGTCCGGCACGTGGTTCGACCCCTGGATCGTCGAGGCATTCGAGCGCGTGGCCGAACGCCGGACATTCTGGGAGACCCTGGGGTCGGACGCGGTCGAAAGCGCGGTCTTCGCCCTCGAACCCGCTCAGCGGATCGAACTCGCGGACGAGAATTATCTCGACGACATCGCGGCCGCCTTCGCGCGAGTCGTCGACTCGAAGAGCCCCTATACGAGCGGACACAGCGATCGTGTGGCCTTCTTCGCCGACATGATCGCGGAGGAGATGGGCCTCGACGAGGCGGGCAGACGTCGCCTCCGCAGAGCGGCCCTGCTCCACGATATCGGGAAACTCGGGGTCAGCAACGAGATCCTCGACAAGCCGGGCAAGCTGGACGACGCGGAGTTCGCCGCGGTGCGCCACCATGCCCTCTACAGCGAGACCATCCTGTCCCGGATCGGCGCTTTCCAGGACTTGGCCCGCATCGGCGGGGCCCACCACGAGCGGCTCGACGGCAAGGGCTACCCCAGGGGTCTGATGGGTGATGCGATCGGCCGCGAGACCCGGATCATCTCCGTGGCGGACGTGTTCGACGCCCTGACGGCCGACCGGCCGTACCGGCCTGCCATGCCGGTCTCGAAGGCCATGGGCATCATGACGGCGGATGTCGGAACGGCCTTCGATCCGGACTGCCTGGAGGCTCTCCGCCGAGGCCTCGAGCGGCTCGGGACCGGCCAGCCCTGACCGGCCGGGCCTGTTTCGACGCAAGTCGCAGAAGGGGGCTTTGCCTGAAGCCCTTCGCCGCCTTATAAGCCTGCCATCGTCAACTTTCACGGCCTGACGGGCGCTTGCGGGACAAGCCGCCCTCGGCCGGACTTTCCGGAGGCCCCCATGGCCGGGCATTCACAGTTCAAGAATATCATGCACCGCAAGGGCAAGGTGGACGCGGTGCGGTCCAAGGTGTTTTCCAAGCTCGCCCGCGAAATCACCGTGGCGGCCAAGATGGGCATGCCCGATCCGAACATGAACCCGCGCCTGCGGGCCGCGATCCTGGCCGCCCGCGCCGAGAACATGCCCAAGGACAACATCCAGCGGGCCATCAACAAGGCCTCCGGGGGCGATGCGGAGAACTACGACGAGATCCGCTACGAGGGCTATGGCCCCGGCGGCGCCGCCATCATCGTCGAGGCGATGACCGACAACCGCAACCGCACGGCCTCCGACATTCGCTCCTACTTCACCAAGAGCGGCGGCAACCTGGCCGAGACCGGCGCGGTTTCCTTCATGTTCGACCGGGTCGGCTACATCGAGTTCGGTCCCGACGTGGCCGATGCGGACGCCATGCTGGAGGCGGCGATCGATGCCGGCGCCGATGACGTGGTCTCGTCCGAGAACGGCCACGAGATCTATTGCGACCAGGGCACCCTCAACGAGGTGACGAAGGCCCTCGAGGACAAGTTCGGCGAGCCGAAGGCGTCCAAGCTCGTCTGGAAGCCCCAGACCCCGGTGGCCGTCGACGACGAGACCGGCGAGAAGCTCATGAAGCTCATGGAATCCCTCGAGGAGCACGACGACGTCCAGAGCGTCTACGGCAACTTCGAACTCTCCGACGCCCTGATGCAGAAGATGGCCGGGTGATTTTGGCTGTGCGTGGCGCCCGGGTTCACCCTGGGTATCCACGTCTTCTTAACCGTTGATGGCGTGGATGGCCTGAGCAAGTCCGACCCCGACGGTGGAGAACGAAAAGTGAGCGAACGCGTCCGCATCCTCGGCCTGGATCCCGGCCTGCGCAATACGGGCTGGGGCGTCATCACCGTCGAGGGGACGAAGCTCGCCTTCGTGGCCTGCGGGGTCGTGACGTCGGACGGCGATCTCGACCTCGCCCTGCGCCTCAAGCAGCTCCACGACCGTCTGACGGAGGTGATCCGGACCTGGACGCCCGACGAGGTCTCCGTCGAGGAGACCTTCGTCAACAAGGACGCCCAGGCGACCCTCAAGCTCGGCCAGGCCCGCGCCATGTCCCTGCTGGTCCCGGCCCTCCACGGCCTGCCGGTGGCGGAATACGGCGCCAACCAGGTCAAGAAGACCGTGGTCGGTGTGGGACACGCCGACAAGGATCAGGTCCAGGCCATGGTGAGGATCCTGCTGCCCAAGGCGGACTTCAAGAAGGCCGATGCGGCGGACGCGCTCGCGATCGCGATCGCCCACGCCCATCACCGGAAGGCCCGGGCCCTGGCGGCGAGCTACTGAGGTAGCCCGAACACATAACCCCGTCTCGGACGAAGCTTGAGTTGGCGACCGGGATCGCTGTAAGAACAAAGCGCGACCAAACCCTCCTCGAGAGAGGAAGGGGTTTTACTTGATAACCGTCACCGGCTCCGCTCCGCGGTCTTGAGGTGACGCTGTGGAGCAGAGACGAACGTGATCGGCAAACTCAAGGGCGTGGTGGATTCCTACGGCGAGGATTTCGTGATCCTCGACGTGCACGGGGTCGGCTACGTGGTCCATTGCTCCTCCCGGACCCTCCAGAACCTGCCCACCACCGGCGAGGCGGCTGTTCTGTCCATCGAGACCCATGTTCGCGAGGACATGATCCGGCTGTTCGGATTCCGGTCGGATTCGGAGCGGGAATGGTTCCGGCTGCTCCAATCGGTCCAGGGCGTGGGCTCCAAGGTGGCGCTCGGCATCCTGTCGGTGCTCGACCCCGGGGCTCTCGCGACCGCCATCGCGACCGGCGACAAGGCGTCCGTGGCCCGCGGTCCCGGCGTGGGACCCAAGCTCGCCCAGCGCATCGTGTCCGAGCTCAAGGACAAGGCACCGGCTTTCGCGGCCGTCGATCCGGCCCTCATCCGCCTGACCGGGGCGGTCGAGGACAAGAGCGCCCCAGCGCCTGTCTCTGATGCCATCTCGGCCCTGGTCAATCTCGGCTACCCTCAGGTTCAGGCTTCGGCCGCGGTCGCCGCCGCCATGAAGCAGGCGGGCGAGGAGGCCGAGGCGAAGACCCTGATCCGGCTTGGCCTGCGCGAGCTGGCGCGGTAGCCGGTTCATCATAAGGGAATGTTCCTGTTTTGATCCCACCTGGAATGGCGTATGAGAAGGTCATCGCCTATATGAAGTCTCTGGAAGGTAAGCCTCTTTGACCGATTCCCGCCGCCTGATCAGCCCCGAAAAGCGCGAGGACGACGTTGATGCGTCGATCCGGCCGCTCTCGCTCGACGATTTCACAGGCCAGAAGGCCGCGCGCGCCAATCTCCAGGTCTTCATCGATGCCGCCAAGGCCCGCGGCGACGCCCTCGACCACGTGCTCTTCGTCGGCCCTCCGGGCTTGGGAAAGACCACCCTGGCGCAGATCGTCGCCCGCGAGCTCGGGGTCAATTTCCGCTCGACCTCGGGTCCGGTGATCGCGAAAGCGGGCGATCTGGCGGCTCAGCTCACCAACCTGGAAGAGCGCGACGTGCTCTTCATCGACGAGATCCACCGCCTGAATCCGGCCGTTGAGGAAATTCTCTACCCGGCCATGGAGGATTACCAGCTCGACCTCATCATCGGCGAGGGGCCGGCCGCCCGCTCGGTGAAGATCGAGCTGCCGAAATTCACGCTGGTCGGCGCCACCACCCGGGCGGGTCTGCTCACCACCCCCCTGCGCGACCGCTTCGGCATCCCAATCCGGCTCGAGTTCTACACCGTCGACGAGCTGGAGTTGATCGTGCGCCGCGGCGCCCGGGTGCTCGGCCTCGGCATGAGCGAGGAGGGCGCGAACGAGATCGCCCGCCGCTCCCGCGGGACGCCCCGCATCGCCGGCCGTCTCCTGCGCCGCGTGCGCGACTTCGCCATCGTGGAGGGCGTCCAGACCGTGTCCCGCGATCTTGCCGACCGGTCCCTGCGCCTCCTCGACGTGGACCCGATCGGGCTCGACCTGATGGACCGCAAGTACCTGACGATGATCGCCAATTCCTTCGGCGGCGGCCCCGTCGGCATCGAGACCATCGCGGCGGCCCTGTCCGAGCCGCGCGACGCCATCGAGGACATCATCGAGCCGTACCTGATCCAAAAGGGCTTCGTGCAGCGCACGCCGCGCGGGCGCATCCTCACGCCCCACGCCTTCAAGCATCTCGACATCCCGGAGCCGACCCGCGAGACCGCGGCGCAGTTCGGGCTGTTCAACGGGGACGGAGATGAGTGAGGCAAGCCTCGGCGCCAGCCTTTCCGGCTTCATGCAGGACGGCGCTCACATCCTCCCTCTGCGCGTCTATTATGAGGACACGGATTTCTCGGCTCGCGTCTACCACGCGAGCTATCTACGCTTCATGGAGCGCGGCCGCACGGAGCTCCTGCGGGCCGTCGAGGTCGCGCAATCGGACCTGCATGCGGAGATGGGCGGGCTCGCCTTCGTGGTCCGCAAGATGACCATCGATTTCCTCGGCGGCGCCGTGATGGACGACGTGCTCACCGTCGTGACCCGCCCGAAGGAGATGCGCGGCGCCTCGATGACGCTCGCCCAGGAGGTCCGGCGCGGCGACGAGGTGCTGGTCAGGGCCGACGTCATGGTGGCGGCCGTGAGGGGAGGGCGGGCCGTGCGGATCCCGGACGAATTGCGGGCTGCCCTGACGGCGGGCGTCTAGGCCATGCCCCATGGTCAGGGCGCGCAGGGGGCCTGCCTCTTGCGCATGTCAGGGCGATTTTTTCATCAATTTCAGCATTTTCCGCTCCAAGGCGGTCCCTCTTAAACGAGACCTTAACCCTAACCTGTGCCTAACAGGTAACGGTCTCGGAGGATCTCGGGCCTTGTTACCATGTGCCCTTACTTTCGACAGATTCAGGGGCGAACGAACGGTAATACAAGAACAGATTTTCCTAGAACCTGTTGCGGGAAGCCCTGGGTCGTCTTCCAGGACTGCTCCAAGAGCGAGGACGAGAGATTATGAACCCGGCTGATGTGGCCCAGGCCGTCCCTGTGGCCCACGAACTGTCCTTCTTCGGCCTGTTCTGGCAGGCCCATTTCATCGTCAAGCTCGTGATGCTGGGCCTGCTGGCCGCCTCCGTCTGGTGCTGGGCCATCATCATCGACAAGACGCTCCTCTACGCCCGCTCCAAGCGCGCCATGGACCGATTCGAGGACGTGTTCTGGTCCGGCCAGTCGCTCGAGGAACTCTACCGCTCCCTCCAGAGCCGCCCGGCCACGGGCCTCGCGGCCGTGTTCGTCGCCGCCATGCGCGAGTGGAAGCGTTCGTTCGAGGGCTCGGGCCGCTCGTTCCAGAGCCTGCCCCAGCGCATCGACAAGGTTCTCGACGTGACCATCCAGCGCGAGGTGGAGCGGCTCAATTCCCGCCTGACGGTGCTGGCCTCCATCGGCTCGGCCGGCCCGTATATCGGCCTGTTCGGCACGGTGGTGGGCATCATGAACTCCTTCACGTCGATCGCCGCCTCAAAGAACACCAGCCTGGCGGTCGTGGCGCCGGGCATCGCGGAGGCGCTGTTCGCCACCGCCATCGGGTTGTTCGCGGCCATTCCGGCGGTGCTCGCCTACAACAAGCTCCAGTCGGAGGTCGGCAAGCTCCAGACCCGGCTTGAAGGCTTCGCCGACGAATTCTCGGCCATCCTGTCGCGCCAGATCGACGAGCGCATCGGCCATGCGGGTCACCACCCCGCCAACGCGGCGTAAGGGGGATCCGGCATGGCCATGACGGCAGGAGCGGCAGGGGGCGGCGGACGGCGGCGCAGGCGCGGCCGCACGCCCGGCGCGATCAACGAAATCAACATGACGCCGTTCATCGACGTCATGCTGGTGCTGCTCATCATCTTCATGGTGGCGGCTCCCATGATGACCGCCGGCGTGCCGCTCGACCTGCCGCAGACCAAGGCCGCGCCGCTGAATTCCGATGCGACGCCCGTGACACTCTCGATCAAGGCGACCGGCCAGGTGTTCCTGGGCGAAGCCGAACTGGTGGACGAGGCCATCGTGGGCAAGCTCGCGGAGGTGTCGAAGTCCGGCTTCGACGAGCGGATCTTCGTGCGCGGGGACAAGAAGGTGGATTACGGCCGTGTCGCCCAGGTGATGTCGATCGTCACCACGGCGGGCTACAAGCGCGTCGCCCTCGTGACCGAGGTCGACCAGCGCTGAGCGGAATGAGAGCAGGGGGCAGACACACGTGGCGTTGAAGCTGAAATTCAACACCTCCGAGCCGGGCCTGTGGGTCTCGGGCGTCGCGCACGCGTCGCTGTTGGCGGCCGCCCTGATCGGCCTGTCGGTCGGGACCGAATTTCCCCAGGCCGAGGAGGGGATCCCGGTCGAGATCATCACCGACAACCAGCTCTCCCAGATCACCAAGGGCGAGAAAACCGCCAAGGACATGCAGCCGAAGCCGTCCCGCGCCGAGCGTGTGGCCGACAAGGCCGAGCTGAAGGATCCCGGCGAGGACAAGCGCGATGCGCCCGCACCTCCGAAGCGTCCTGAAGAGATGAAGGTCGCCGACAAGGAAGAGCCGGTGGCCGCCAAGCCTCCGCCGCCCGCGCCGCCGACCCGCTCCCAGGAGGAGAAGGCCGCCGAGGCCAAGGCCGCAGAAGAGAAGAAGCTGCAGGAAAAGGCCGAAGCCGAGGCCATCGAGAAGGCCAAGGCGGCCGAGCAGGCGAAGGTCGAGGCGGAAGCCAAGGCCAAGGCGGAGGCCAAAGCGAAGGCGGAAGCCGACGCGGAGGCGAAGCGCGTCGCGGAGGCGAAGGCCAAGGCCAAGGCGGAAGCGGACGCCAAGGCGAAGGCCGAGGCCGAGAAGAAGCTCGCGGAGGCCAAGGCCAAGGAAGAGGCCGAGGCCAAGGCGCGCAAGGAGGCCCAGCTCGCCAAGAAGCTCGACATGGGCGACCTGAAGCAATTCCTCGACAGCAAGGAAAAGAACCAGTCCACCGGCGCGACCGGCGCGGAGGTCCAGAAGACCGCTTCCCTCGGCACCGCGACGGGATCGGCCGCGAAGCTGTCGCCGAGCCTGCGCGACGCGCTCATCGGGCTGCTGGTCTCGCAGATCGAGCGCTGCTACAGCGCGCCGATCTCCGCCTCGGGCGGGCAGGTCACGGCTCCCATTCTCGACATCCGTCTGAATCAGGACGGATCGCTCAGCACCGAGCCCCGCATTCTCCAGGCCGGGAGCAGTTCGACCGATCGCGCGGTCGCCGACGCGGCCGTCCGCGCCATCCGCAAGTGCCGCCAGTTCGAGATCCCGGCGAAGTTCGTTCCGTATTACGCGGACTGGAAGGTCCTGAACGTCCAGTTCGATCCTCCTCTCTCTTAAAGCCCATCACGCTTGAGACAGCATCCCATGATCACTCGCTTCCTTTCCCGTCTTCTCGTCGCGCTGGCCGTCGTCGTGCCGATGGCGGCGCTCGCGCCGGCCGCCCAGGCGCAGCTCTCCTTCCGCGTCGGACCGGGCGGGCAGTTCCAGCCCATGCCGATCGCCGTTGCCGATTTCTCCGGCGAGGGCGATCTCGGGCAGCGGGTGTCCGGCATCATCACCAGCAATCTGCAGCGCTCCGGCTATTTCGCGCCGCTCGACAAGTCGCGCTTCCCCGAGCGTCCCTCCTTCGACGCGGCGCCGCGCTTCGACGCCTGGAAGATGGCGGGCGCCCAGGCGCTCGTGACGGGCCGCGTCTCGCGCGATCCGTCGGGCCGCCTTCGCGCCGAGTTCCGCCTGTGGGACATTGAGTCCGGCCAGCAGCTCACCGGCCAGCAATACGTGACGGACGCCAATTTCTGGCGCCGCGTCGGCCACATCATCTCCGATGCGGTCTATTCCAAGGTGACGGGCTTCGGCGGCTTCTTCGACACGCGCATCGTGTTCGTCGACGAATCGGGCCCGAAGGAGAACCGGCGCAAGCGCCTGGCGATCATGGATCAGGACGGGGCCAACGTGCGCTACCTGACGCAAGGCGACACCTCGGTGGTGACGCCGCGCTACTCGCCGGCCACCCAGGACATCACCTATTCGGCCCAGGTCGAGGGCCAGCAGCCGCGCGTTCAGGTCATTAACCTGGAGACAGGCACCCGTCAGGTGCTGGGCAACTTCCCCGACATGGCCTCCTCGCCGCGCTTCGCGCCCGACGGGCAGCGCATCGTCATGAGCCTGCAGCAGGGCGGCAACGCCAACATCTTCATGATGGATCTGGGCTCGCGCAACACCACGCGCCTGACATCGACGGCCGCCATCGACACCTCGCCGTCCTTCTCGCCGGACGGCAGCCAGATCGTGTTCGAGAGCGACCGCGGCGGCAAGCAGCAGATCTACGCCATGAACGCGGACGGCTCGAATCAGCGCCGCATCTCCTTCGGCGACGGCGCCTATTCGCAGCCGGCCTGGTCGCCCCGCGGCGACTACATCGCCTTCACGAAGCAGCGCGCGGGCGGCTTCGCCATCGGCATCATGAAGCCGGACGGCTCGGGCGAGCGCATCCTTACGGAAGGCTTCCACAACGAGAGCCCGACCTGGGCGCCCAACGGCCAGTACATCCTGTTCTTCCGCGATCCGGGCGGACAGGCCGGCGGCAAGCTCTACATGGTCGACATCACCGGCCGCGTGGAACAGCCGGTGCCGACCCCGTCCTTCGCGTCCGACCCCACCTGGTCGCCGCTTCTGAGCGAGAGCCGGCAGAGCAACTGAATCGACGTCGAAAGGGCGCCTCTGGCGCCCTTTCCCTTATTCAGGCGGCCATCGGGGCTGCGCTGCCGGTCTCGTCCTTGTGGCCCTTGAGCTTGAAGGCGAGGACCAGGAGGGAGATGCCGAAGACGAGCGCATAGGCGCCGAGCCACCAGGTCAGCACCACGGCGCCGACGAGGGGGGCGAGCAGCAGCGCGACGCCGAACAGCACCGACACGATGCCGCTGAAGATCAGCCAGCCGCGGCCGTAGGTCGGGTTGAGCTTGAACGCGGCCACGATCATCAGGACGCCGGTGATCAGCGACCACACGGCCATCAGGGTGACGAAGAACAGGACCGTCAGCCCGGGCATGATGAACGCGACGACGCCGACCAGGATGTTGAGGATGCCCTCGAGGATCAGAAGGCCCCAGCGCTGGTTGTTGGACGCGGCCCGGACCGCCGCCACGATGCCGAACACGCCGTCGACCAGCATGTAGGCGGCGAAGACCCAGACCAGGGACAGGAGCGTGGCTCCCGGCGAGAAGAAGGCGATGAGGGCAAAGATGATCGCAAAGACGCCGCGGAGCGCCAGAGCCCACCAGTTCTGCGCCAGAAGCTGGCTCATGGCGTGGGTGCGATCAAGGGTGTTGAAAGAGCCGGTGGTGCCTGTAGCCATAGGAGTCCTCCTCGAAAAGGGACGCACTGCTTTCAGCATCGGACGTGGCATGCGGATCTCCAGTCGGGACCCATCCGATGTTCACTCCCCTGGGGCGCATTCTGATGACGTCTTGCTGACGCGGTCCTTCCGGCCCGCGCGATGCGCCTGCTCGAGGTCAACGCCAAGCTTGACCGTTGGTTTCCTTTTATTCTTCTCGATGCCTATTCGCCGGGCGCCGTCTCGTTCTGCTTGATCTTGCTCAGTTTGCGCCGGAGGGCAAGCTTCCGGTGCCTCAGGCGCACCCGCCGCTTGAGCCGGAAGGCGCGGATCAGGAGCGCGATCCCGAGCCAGGCCAGCACGATGACGATCGGAGAGACGATCACGACAGGGAAGGCCGTGACCAGCGCGGCGAGGGCCAGGAATGCGAAGCCGATGATCGCGACGCTGCTCGCCTCCGTGGCCGTGAGGGAGCGGGATCCGACTGCCTTGCCGACCGTGCTCGACAGCGCCAGGGCGCCGGCCGCGAGCCTGCGCACGCCGCCTCTCTTGAAGCGATGGCCGCGGCGCGAGCGCATGTTCCTGGCCTGGCGCCGCCTCGACTGCCAGCCGGGGACGATCTCCGTCGCGTTGGCTAGATCCTCCAGGTACATCGCCTCCATGGCCTCGGCGAAGCCCGGATCCTCGACCACCACGTCGAGCTCCCAGTTCGTCGCCCAGCTGGCGATGTTGAGGTTGGTGGACCCGACCCGGGCCCAGCGTCCGTCTACCACCGCCGTCTTGGCGTGGAGCATCGAGCCGTTCCATTCATAGACCCTGATGCCGGCTTCGATGAGGGAGCGGTAGCCGGCCCGCACCACCGGCTGCAGGGCCGGCACGTCGCTCGATCCGGGAACGAGGAGACGCACGTCCACGCCGTCTCGCGCCGCTTCCCCCAGGGCCTGCACGTAGGACGTGGTGGCGACGAAATAGGCGTCGGTGAGCCAGAGGTTGCGCTGGGCGGTCGCGGCGATGAACTGGTCGACCCGGTAGGTACGGAACATGCCGGGCTCGCCGCTGATGACCCGCGCCGCCACGGAACCGGCATGCGGGATCAGGTCGGCGTGGGGCATCTCGGACCTCGGGATCGGCTTCATGCCGGCGAGAACCCAGCTCTCGGCGAAGGTCGCGTCGAGATCCGCCACCACGGGCCCTTCCAGGGACAGGCCCGTATCACGCCATGGTTCGTGGCCGTTCTTGCCGACCCAGTTGTCCGAGATGCACAGACCGGACACGAAGGCGATGCGCCCGTCGACGGTGATCAGCTTGCGATGGTCGCGGCGAACCCAGAACGGGTCGGTCAGCCGGGGAGGGTTGAAGACCCGGGCCTCGACCCCGGCCTCGCGCAGGCGTCGCCAGTAACGGGGCAGGGCGCGGAAGGAGGATCCGAGCCAGTCGTAGAGCACCCGGACCCGCACGCCGGCACGGGCCCGCTCCATGAGGGCTTCCGCGAAGGCCTGGCCGGTCTCGTCGTCCGCGATGATGAAGTTCTCGAAATGGATCACGGTCCGCGCCGACCGGATCGCCTCCAGCCAGGCCGGGTAGTTCTCCCGCGAGTCCCGCAGCAGGGCGATGGCGTTGCCGTGGCGCAGGTCGCTGTCGGCGATGCGCGAGAACGCCCTCTCCAGACGGAGATCGTCCAGGGCTTGGCGATAGGGATGTCCGCGGCTTCCGGACTGGGTCGTCACGATATTCATCACCTCTCAACGCTCGAGACGCACAATCGGCAGCAGCCGAGCTTCGCGTGGACCACCTTGCGGGATGACCTTACGATAGGAATGAAGAACGCCGCATGAAGGTTTTTACGGGCGGTTAACCCTAACCCGAACTTCCACAACTTGGCCATAATTCACCTTAATCCCGCATGTCTCCTCACGGTTGACGGAACCCTCCTTTAACCATCCTCCCGATATGAAAGACACAACGTTCGGCAAACGTATGTGTAAGGAGTATTGCCAATGATGACGCTGCGCGCCGTCAAGTTCGCCGCTGCTATCGTCCTCGCCCTCGGGGCGGCGGCGTGTTCGTCCAACAAAGATGGCATGGCCGATGGAGCTGGAGCCGGAGGCTTCGGGGCCGGCGGCGCCGCCACCCCGGGCAGTGCCCAGGATTTCGTCGTCAACGTGGGCGACCGCGTGTTCTTCGAGACCGACTCGACCGACCTGACCCCCACGGCCGTCGCCACCCTCGACAAGCAGGCGCAGTGGCTGCAGCGCTATCCGAACTACACCTTCATCCTCGAAGGCCATGCGGACGAGCGCGGCACCCGCGAGTACAACTACTCGCTCTCCGCCCGCCGCGCCCAGGTCGTCCGCGACTATCTCATCTCCCGCGGCATCCCGGGCAACCGTTTCCGCACCGTGTCCTACGGCAAGGAACGTCCCGTCGCGGTCTGCAACGACATCTCCTGCTGGTCGCAGAACCGCCGCGCGGTCACCGTGCTCGGCGGCGGCGCCGGGGCATAAAGCCTCACCCGGCGCATCGTGCCGACAAGTGGATCCGGTTTTCCGCCCGGACGATGCGCTCTTCAATGAGGGAGCATTGGCTTTGATCCCACGAACCGGGTCCATGGTCGGGTTCGGGTCTCGAGTTCAAGCTCTCGTGACATCGCAAAGCGCCGCCACGGTATCGCCGTGGCGGCGCTTTTGTGTTATCGGCCTCCTCGTCCGAGGACCCTCACGGTATCCCAGCATGTTTCGACGTCTGTTTGTCTTTTTCGCCTTTGCCTTGGCTCTGGCTGCAACTGCGGTCTCCCCTGCCGCTGCGCAGGATGCCGCCGATGCGATCGTGCGCCTGAACCGGCTCGAGAGCCAGTTCCGCCAGCTCTCCGGCCAGATGGAGCAGCTTCAGCACGAAAACCGCCAGCTCAAGGAGCAGCTCCGCAAGTTCCAGGAGGACGTGGAGTTCCGCTTCCAGGAAGGCCGTGGCGGTTCTCGGCCTTCGTCGCCCAACACCACGCCGGCACGCCCGGCGCAGCCCCAGGCCCAGCCGGCCCCAGCCCAGCCGCAGCGCCGCAGCGACGTGTTCGATCCGTCCGAGACGCCGGACGCTCCCGGGGCGCCCCGGCCGCTCGGCACCACGACCCCGTCTGCCCCTCTGACGGCGGATGCGGGCCGTCCCATGCCGCTGCCCGGCGGGCGGCTCGCCGGGATCGGCGACCTGATCGAGCAGGACGAGGAGGGCGGCCTCGACGGAGTTCCGATGGATGGCGGCGGTGCGCACGAGCGTGTCGCCGGGCTGCCGCAGGGAGCCCTTCCCCAGCCCCAGGGTGCCCTGGCCGAGCGGCCGGGCCCGAGCGTCGCGGCAACGAGCGTCGGCAACCCTCGCTCCGATTTCGATGCCGCCTATGCCTCCTTCGCGCAGAAGCAGTACGACCAGGCCGAGATGGGCTTCCGCCGTTTCCTGCAGTCCAATCCCCGCGACAAGCTGGTGCCCGAGGCGACCTTCTGGCTGGGCGAGACCTACCTCCAGCGTAACCGCTACCGCGAGGCCGCCGAGCAGTTCCTGAACGTCACGGCCGAACACCCCGACGCCGCCAAGGCGCCCGATGCCCTGCTGCGGCTCGGCATCTCGCTGAACGGGCTCGGAGCCAAGGACCGCGCCTGCGCGGTCTTCGCCGAGCTCGACCGCAAGTACCCCCAGGCCTCGGCCCCCGTGCGCCAGGCCTCCGACCGCGAGCAGAAGCGCATCAAGTGCAGCTGAGCCGCTGACCGATTCTGCGTGGGCCGAGTGATGGCCTCTCCTCCGCCCCCCGAGGACGCGCTCTCGGATGATGGGCTGGAGCGCCTTTTCGCCTCTCTGAGCCAAGCCTCGGGCATCGTTGCCGCCGTGTCGGGCGGGTCCGATTCGACTGTCCTGATGCATCTGCTCGCCCGCTGGGCCGCATCCGGCTCACGGCCTCCTGTCCTGATCGCCACCGTCGATCACGGCCTGCGGCCGGAAGCCGCCGCCGAGGCCGTGTTCGTCGGGTGGGAAGCCGCCGCCTTGGGCCTGCCGCACACGATCCTCGCCTGGACCGGCGACAAGCCGCGGACGGGCATCCAGGAGGCGGCGCGCGAGGCGCGCTACCGGCTCCTCGTCGGACATGCCCTCCAGGCCGACGCGACCCATCTCGTCACCGCCCATACCCGCGACGATCAGGCCGAGACGGTGCTGATGCGGATGGCCCGGGGCTCGGGCCTTGCGGGTGTTGCCGGCATGCGCCGCGAGACCGACCGGTCCGGTATCCGGCACGTGCGCCCCCTGCTCGACTGGCCGAAGGCTGCCCTCCTCGATCTCTGCCGGGAGCGGGGCTGGCCCTTCGTGGAGGATCCGTCCAACGCCAGCGAGCTTTACGCCCGCGTGCGCTGGCGCAGGCTCATGCCGCTCCTGGCCGCGGAGGGGCTCGATGCCGAGCGGCTGGCGCGCCTCGCCGGGCGAGCCGCCCAGGCCGAGGAGGCGCTCGGCCTCAAGGCGCGCGAGGTTCTGGACCAGGCGGATCCGATCTTCGAAGGCAACTGTCTCTCGTTCCAGGCCGGCATCCTTGCAAGCGAGCCTTTCGCCATTGCCGTCCGGGCGCTGGATCAGGCCCTGGTCAGGGCGGGTTTCGAGGCCGGCCGTCTCGACCGGCTCGAAGCCTGTACGGAGCGGCTCCGGGACGCCCTCAGGGCAGGGGAGGGCTCGAGCCTCACCATCGCCGGCGCCCTCGTGCGGCTCAATCGCGCGGGGCGGGTGTCCATCCGGCCGGAACCGCCCCGGCGCCGGGGCCGTTAGCCGAATCTCTTAGCCAACGTTATCGGATCGCGCCCCATGGGTGCCGCATTCCCTTGGCAAGGCGGGACGGTGTGCCTACATTGAGTTTAACCGTGCGGGGAGATCTCCCTGCGCTTCATCTCCCTCTGGGGCAGAACCTGATCCGATGAATTCAAATTTCCGCAACTTCGCCTTGTGGGTCGTCATCTTCCTCCTGGTGCTGGCGCTCGTGACCCTTTTCCAGAGCCCGGGCCAAAGGGGCGGCGGCAGCGATATCGCCTACAGCCAGCTCCTCAGCGAGGCCGATGCCGGACGCATCACCAGCGTCGTCATCTCCGGGCCGGAGATCAGCGGCACCTACACGGACGGGCGCACCTTCACGACTTATGCGCCGAGCGACCCGATGCTGGTCACCAAGCTGCAGCAGAAGGGCGTGCAGATCACGGCCCGCCCGCAGTCGGACTCGACCCCCTGGTTCATCGCGGTCCTCATGAACATCCTGCCCATCGCGCTCTTCATCGGGGCCTGGGTGTTCCTGTCGCGCCAGATGCAGAGCGGCGCCGGCCGGGCCATGGGCTTCGGCAAGTCCAAGGCGAAGCTCCTGACCGAGGCGCATGGCCGCGTCACCTTCGACGACGTGGCG